>JAHYJH010000162.1 GCA_019429185.1 Vicingaceae bacterium | reverse complement strand
AGTACACTCCTGATTCTCAAGTCATCGAAACCTCAATCTCGAACATTACTCACAATATTAAATTGTTTTTTAGTTGTGTTCGTGAGTTCGCTTCGCTCAGTTCTGAACCAAACTCTCGACTTTATGGGCAGACTCTAATTATAAAAAAGCATAAAAGAATGTTACTGTTCGTGTTGCTGAATAATTTCATTACAGACCCTTAGTGGCATATTTTTTTTATAACTACCCAAATAGTAACAAAAAAAAATATTAATCTAATGCCGCTATCCATGCAGTTGTCCATGCAGATTGAAAGTTAAATCCACCTGTAAGTGCATCAATGTTTAGTACTTCACCAGCAAAATAGAGGTTAGGAACAAATTTACTTTCCATGGTTTTAAAGTTTACTTCATTCAGTTTAATTCCGCCACAAGTAACAAATTCTTGTTTAAATGTGGTTTTCCCTTTAGAAATGTAGTTATCTTTTAAAAGTACATCAACTAACCGTTGGAGTTGTTTTTTTGATACATCAGCCCATTTTAAATCTTCATCGATTTCGACTTTTGCTATCAAATAGCTTTTTAATTTGTTGGGTAAATTGAAATTAAAAGCATTGACTATCTTTTTTGTTGAAAATTCAGTTTTTAATTCTTGTAATACCTGCATCAATTCTTCTTCATTAATTAGTGGCAACCAATTAATTTCAACTTCAAATTCATAATTTTTTTCACTTAAATAACGAGCAGCCCAAGCACTTAATTTTAACACCGCAGGACCGCTGAATCCCCAATGTGTTATTAGTAATGGACCACTTTCGGAGAATTTAGTACCAATTATTTTTATTTCCACATCAGCAACAATTCCTTGTAAGTTTAAGATGGGATGTTTGGGAAGATTGAATGTGAAAAGAGAAGGAACTGGTGGTTCAATGGTATGTCCTAACTTGGTGATGAATTGATAATTTTCTGCTTTATTAAATCCACCTGTTGTAAGTATTATTTTTTTACATAGCAACGATTTTTGGTTTGTTGTAACAGAAAATAGATTACCCGTTTTAGTTATGTTTTCAACCTTAGTTTGCAATTCAACTTTTATATTTAATCGATTCAGTTCTCCTAAAAAACAATCAATAATGGTTTGTGAATTATCTGTTGTAGGAAACATTCTGCCATCATCTTCCATTTTTAATTCAACATTTCTTTCCGAAAACCAATTAATTACATCTCCTGGTTGAAATTGATGAAAAGCTCCTAGTAATTCTTTAGCTCCTCGGGGATAGAATTTAATTAATTCCTTGGGTTCAAAACAAGCATGGGTAACGTTACATCTTCCTCCGCCTGAAATTTTTACTTTAGCTAAAAGTTGTCCTGTTTTTTCTAACACCACTACTTTTAAGTTGGAATTGTTGTTGGCGACATTTATAGCCGCAAAAATTCCGGCAGCACCACCACCAACAATAACAACATCATAATTCAGTGGATTCATAAATTGTTGAACTGATTTTTATAAGATAAAATTACTTCTTTGGTTATTGTTTTGTGTGTACGGATTCTTCCTAAACACGTTAAACCAGAATAATTTAAAATGAATTGTTCTGATTCCTTATTTTCGTCTCCATTAAAAATAATTCCTTTCACTTTTAGTTTTCTATCTCTCAAGATTTCTATGCTGAGCAATGAATGATTGATGCTTCCCAAATAATTTTTAACAACTAAAATAACTTCAACATCTAATTTATTGATGAGGTCAATTACCAATTCTTTTTCGTTTAACGGAACCATTAATCCTCCAGCTCCTTCAATAATTAGGTTGTTATCTGTTGTTGGAAGGCTAATTTTAGCTAAATCAATTTCAATGTTATCCAATTTGGCAGCAGCATGAGGCGACATTGGTTGCGATAAGCAATAGGCTTCTTTGTGGAATTTTGATTTTTTGTTGGTAATTAGTTTTTTTACTTTTATAGTATCAGAATTTTCTAGCTCACCAGCCTGAATGGGTTTCCAGTAATCTGCCTCCAACGCTTCTGTTAAAATGGCTGAAACTATTGTTTTCCCAATGTTTGTTCCTATTCCTGTAATAAAGTAGTTCATAAGTTTTTCTTTTACCACAGAGTCACAGAGGACACAGAGGTTTTGTTTTTTTATTTTCTCTTGTAATCTTTTGCAACTTACCCTTCCAACTCCACTCAAAGGGAGAGTGTACTTTGTTATAAATTCCCCTTATGGTTTTTTTCGCTGTGATTTCCTCCCTTGAGGGAGGGTAGGGTGGGTGATTTATCTTTTTTAGTCTCTAAATAAATTTCAAAAGTTCTTATTACATTATTAAAATCTTTCATTACATCATCATCAGTAAATCGTAAAAAATAGTAGCCTAAATCTTCAATTTTTTTTTGCCTTATTATATCATTTTCATAAACTTCATCGAAAAGATGAGAATAACCATCAATTTCAACTATAAGTTTTAATTCGGGACACATAAAATCTACTATGTAATTTAAAATTGGTTGTTGCCTGAGAAATTTAAAACCAAAACATTGTTTGTTACGCAATAATTCATTCCAAATTTTTGCTTCGGCTTTTGTCATATTTTTTCTATTTTCACGAGCAAAAGTCTTTAGGTTTTTGTTGTAGAAATTGTTGTGAATCACCCTTTTTGGTTTCTCTTCAAGGGGAAAAATTTCATTCGTTGAGGGATTGTTAATTATCACCCCTCCAACTCCTCCCGAGAAATCGGGACAGGCTCTCAAGGGGAGAGTAACCTCTGTTCTCATTTTCTCCCTTGAGGGAGGATTAAGGTGGGTGATTAACTTATCTACCTGCTCTTTGGTGTTAAAACTATGCAAACAAATCCGTAATCGTTCTTTTCCTTTAGGTACTGTTGGAGATAAAATGGGGCGAACATCAAATCCCTCTTCCTGAATTTTTGAGGCAATACTTTTTACTTCATCATTTCCTTTAATAATTATACATTGTATAGCACTATGTGAGTTCAAAGTTGAAAGTTTATAGTTCAAAGTTGAGGCTATAAAATATTCGATAATTTCCTTTAAATCATTTATTCTTGATAAATTTTGAAGTAGAAACTCATGAGCGTTTTTTATGGTTGCAATGCTCGATAAAGGCAAGGCAGTTGTATAAATAAAAGCCCTTGAAAAGTTGATTAAATAATCTCTTAACTGGTTGCTTCCTAAAATTGCAGATCCATGTCCTCCAAAAGCTTTTCCGAAAGTAACAATTCTTGCAAAAACATTATTTTCCAAACCTAATTCAACAACTAATCCTCTTCCATTACCAAAAATTCCTACAGCATGAGCTTCATCAACAATTAAAACAGCATTGTATTTAGTACATAATTCACTAATTTCTTTCAGTGCAGCAGCATCGCCATCCATAGAGTAAATAGACTCAACAGCAACGTAAATTAAACCTGTAGCTTGTTTTAATTTTTGTTCTAGTGCAGCTAAATTGTTATGCTCAAAAGCAAAATTTTTGGCGTTACTTAATTTTATGCCATCTCGAATGGAAGCGTGAATGTATTCATCGTAAATAACGGTATCGGTACGTTGTGGCAAACATTGAAATAAACCCACATTGGCGTTGTAACCAGCATTGAAAATCAAAGCAGCTTCCGAACAGTAAAAGTTGGCTAAATAGCGTTCTGTTTCTTCCGTAAAAGGATGATTTCCAGAAATTAAACGAGAACCAGTTGCACCATAACAAGGGGAAATACTATCACCATAACAAGGGGACATACCACTACCATAACAAGGAGACATGTCCCCTTGTCTAAGATGGATAGCAGTTTCTTTAGCAAAACCCAAATAATCGTTAGAGCAAAAATCGACTAAACAAGGAAACATACTAGTACCATAACAAGGGGACATGTCCCCTTGTCTAGGTAGTTCACGAAAGGCATTTTCTGCTTTTCGTTTGGTTAGTTTTTTTTCTATGAAAATAGGGTGTTGCAATACTTTTTACAAAAAAAAATTAAGCCATAAAATTACGAATATATTGAAATATTAATGGGTTGAAAATTTTACGTAAAAATACGTAGAGAGATTAAGTAAAACTAACACTAATAGTTAGTGGTTAATTGTATATCTTTATGGCTTGTATAATTTCTTTTAAATGATAAATAAAACGCAATTTCAATTACAAGTTATAATAAATAAACTTTTAGAGCTATCTTATAATGAGGAGAATGTTAATGTTGTTTTGAAAAAATCATTAGCTATTATTTTAGATTCACAAAGCTCATTATCCTTTAATAATAAAGGGTTAATTTTTATAGTGAATGAAAACTCGACACTGGAGTTGGTAGCACAACACAATATTTCTCAAGAAATCAGCGA
Organism: Vicingaceae bacterium; assembly: GCA_019429185.1. Taxonomy (GTDB): domain Bacteria; phylum Bacteroidota; class Bacteroidia; order Flavobacteriales_E; family Vicingaceae; genus BRH-c54. The sequence continues at coordinate 931 of JAHYJH010000162.1, read as the reverse complement.
AAGCTGTCAATTTGTAAAGTTTGGTAATTGTGATTGTGGCAGGGCAGCTCTAACCAAAAAAAATCAGTGTATCTCATCTAAAAATTATTCGAAGGAGAAAATAAATAGTGTTAATAGTGTTGTGTGTGAGGAAGATCATTGTAGTATCCCCATTATTTACAAAGAAAATGTTTATGGAGTGTTATTGCTCTTTTTTGAAGGAAGTATTCAAAAGTCGGAAGATGAAATTCAATTAGTTACAACTTTAACCAATACACTTGGATTAATTCTTTATAAAAAAAAGCTCGAAAAATATACAAGCTATATTAAAACTAATTTGGATATACATATCGGAAAAGAGTATTTTGTAGAGATAGCCAAATTTTTAAGTAAAGAGTTGGGGATGATACACTGTCTAATTGGTCAGTTTGAGTATAAAAAAGACAATACATTTGTGAAATCTATTGTTTTTTCTTCTAATCAAAAAATCAATGAAAATATTACCTATAATCTATTAAATACACCTTGCAATTTATTATTAGCAGAAGATGTTTGTTTTTATCCGAATAACATTCAACAATTATTTCCTAATGATGAATTTTTAAAAAAATTAAACATAGAAAGTTATTTTGGGTTAGTGCTAAGAAGTAGAGATTTTACTCCCTTAGGAATACTCGTTTTTATGCACAATGCTCCAACAAATAATTTTAAAGAAAAGAAAGACATAATAGATGTTTTTTTGCATAGATTAGTTAGCGAAATTGAAAGAAAAAGCAAGGAAGACGAACTGATAGCAGAGAAAAAAAAATATAAAAACTTGTTTAATACCTTAAATCCGCAAGGAATTAATTTGTTGTTTTAAAATTTATTTTTCAGCGTAAAATTAGTCTTTTCTGAAAAATTTTAGCTCTGTTTTTCTTTAGATTTCTGTTTTTCTGTGAGCTGAATTTTA
>JAHYJH010000161.1 GCA_019429185.1 Vicingaceae bacterium | reverse complement strand
CCACCCTAAAAATAAAAAAACAACCTTTTACAAAAAAATCCGTAGTACACAAACTGGAAATTAAAAATTACCAATATGCTTTAAATAAAGGAAGTTCGGGTTAATTAGCTGCAACTTGGGTTAAAAGTTTCAAAGCCTAAAATTGGCACTAATCCTGTTTTGATAACACTCTGATGAAAGATTTTTGCAGCCTTAGAGTTATTTAGATAATCTTTTTTTCTTTTAAAGCGTGGTGTAAGCATCATTTCTAAATCAAAAAAAGTAGCTAATTCTCCATAAGCAATAATATTATCCGCTATTAAATCTTCTATATTAAGTATATAAGCTATTGATAAATTAATACCTTGATTAAAGTAGAAATTTTTAATTCTATCAACATTTGATGTTTCTTTAGGGGTAACTTCTTTTTGCCAACCATAACTTTTACAATCAATGATTTCGGTTTGGTATATTGTTTTCTTTAGACCTTTTGATTCAAGAAAATTAATAAATTCATTAAAGAAAATATCCGTTTTTAAACTTCTATATTTTAAATATATAGCGGTCGATGAATTAAAATAAATTCGACATGTTGTTTTTCCATTGTTATGGAAGTCCCCTAAATTAGTTGTTATTGAATTAATTTTCGAATTTTCCGGGATATTAAACTTGTTAAATATTAAAGTTTTATCTAATCTGTATTTAAGTATAATATCTGTAATCGTTACTATATGATTTTCTATTAACTTCGATGTGATTCTTTTTAATTCTGGATATGATTCAAAAAAATAAATCAGCCATTCCAAATTATTTGTTATCTCTGCAACAAACAACATTTGGCTTTTAATATTGTTTTCATGTTTAAAAGCTTTGTAATAAACTTCATATTCGTATGTTATAGCTGATATAAATACTTTCCTGAACTCACCAGTAAAAACATTAGTTAATTCGTAAGATATATTATTGTTACTGCACTCTAATTCTATAAATTTTTGCTGATTTAGTACTTGTACTATTAAAGAATTAACATAAGAATCAATGATTAAAAAAGAGTGATTTAATGGTGTTTTTTCTTTTTTAAGAATTTTGTTAAACTCATCAAAGTTTATATTTTTTGATACTTTTTTGAAAGTATCTTCTTCCAATAAATAATTAATACTATAGTTATTTGGATTGCTTTTTTGAATTTTTCCTTTTTCGTTTAATTTATTATCAATATACATTAGACATGATATAAAAAAAGCACCTTATTGTGTTTCAATAAGGTGCTTAGTAATTTAGCTTAAGATCTTATTACCTGAGGATTGCATTTACACACACATGTGCTGTCACAACAAACATCACCACTAGTTGAACTTGAACCAGCACCACCTGTTGAAGTAGAAGATGCTCCTCCAGTAATAAAAGACAAATCGTCTTCACTTAATACATTAACATTTTTTGAAGAAAGTAATTCTTTCTTTGTACTTTTCAATTTTTCTCTCATTTTAATTAAGATTTAGATTGCAACTTTAATATTAGGTGTTACATAAACCTACAAAATGATTAAAATGGCCATTTGTATCATTTGATAGACCAAAAGTATAATCCTTTAGTCTTTTTATCGTGGACGGAAGAAAATAATTTATTTTACCACCAAATATTTCTTCCATTTCAGAAGTTATAATTTTTATTTGAAATGTAAAATCATTGATATAATAAAAGTGTTGAAATTGCCTACTATAAGCTACTTCACCACCTAACAACTTTATTTCTTCTATGTACTTATATAGACAGCTTTTAGAAATATTTAAACTTTTAGCAATAGATATTACACTCCCTTTTTTCTTGTTTTTGATTACATTATGAATTTTACCTAATAATTCAAGTTCTTTTAATCCTCTCATATTTAATTTATTTGTTTAAATTGAATCATAGTTTAAAGGTACTTTGTTGCTCTTTGCTTACTAACTATATAAAATCTTCTTTTTGCATTGTACACTAAAGAATACACAGTTATTTTGTAGTGTCTTTTTTTTTTTCGAGCATTGGCAAAAAAGCAAATGTGTACCTTTTTCAGGTACTTATTTGCTTGTGCTTCGGCTTTTATGCATTACACACAACGGTCTTGGGCTAAGAGCAGGTGGCATTAAAAAGTACTTCCCTGTCAACCACCACAAAAGTAAATAAAAAGCACTAAAGTATAACAACCTACAAACGCCCACTTGATTTTAGCCCATGTTGTGTGTATGTGCATTAGTTTCGTGGTGCGGTAGGGTGGAAAGCTTATTGGCAAAACTTGTCCCGACTTTTCGGGATTTATTTTGACAATGTGCTTGACACAGAAGCGTTGGCATTGGTATTTCTGTCAAACAATTTATTAAATTGATTAAAAATTCGTTCCATAATTCTCAAATCATCAGTAACGATTTCAGCTGTACCTATCATTTCGGGCGTAAAAATTAAAATTAATACTTTTCTATGAATGTTATTTATATATGTTCTTTCATTTTATCTAATAGCTCTGTAAACTTATCTGTTGCTATAATTTCCTCATCTATGACAACTCCGTCTTTTATAAAATACACCATAGACACATACATTGAACCTGCATATTTATATAAATCAGTTTCTTGGGAACTTAACACTTTAATTTTTTTATTTTTTTCATCTTCATAATATAAATAAACAGTTGGTTCACAAATTATATAAGTTTGGTCTTTGTATTTATTTAGCATATCAAACCCTAATTTATAACATGACAAACATTTTGATTCGTCTTTTAAAATAAATACAAACTTTGTTTTATTATTGGAATTAAATCCTGAAAAAGAAGTGTTAATAGCATTTAAAATTTGTTTTTCAAATTTTACCTTCTCTTTATTACTTGTTTTACAAGAAAGTATTAAACTTATTAGCATAATTACTACTATCCTATTTATGATATGTAAATTCATAATATTTTACATTTAATGGGTTGCTAAAATCACTAAGTATCACTTTGTTTAATAATGGATATAAATTCATTGTTTCTTTCATACTCAATTCGTTTTCTACATTAAAATTTTTATCAATAATTTCAATTATATTTTCTTTGTAAACAATGCCTTCTTTATCAATTTTTTTAATCGTTAATTTCCGTAGGTATTTATCACTTGTTTCATCATAAAATAATTGGTTAAAATTTTGATTTTCTGCTGCTTGTTGCATTTCATAAACTTTTGCATTATTTTTTACTTTAACAGGTATAATTTTATATTTTGAGTTGGAAATAATAGGATTAAAGACCTTTTCTGCTTTTAAATCATATCCTGTAAAATTATCCGAAACATCAGGTAAAGTAATTAATTTTTTTTCTTTAGTGTTGAAAGTAAAAATATGTTTGTTATAGAATGATTTATACTCCGTGTTGACATTTAACTTTATAACCGACTGTAATTGTAAAAGTTTGTAATTTAATAAAGTATCTGTATTGTCCCAAGCAAACACTCCAAATAACGGACGAATATCCATAAGGCTATCATAATTTGCCAAATCTGATGTATAACGAACCAATATGGGTAATAGTATTTCATTTTTAGACAAAAAGTATGCAGGAAAAGTTGGCACAAGATAATGAGAAGATTCGTCTATTTTTATGTTATACCTATGCTTTATTATATTAGTATTGCATATAACCAATTCTTGAGAATGATAATCAAGATAAACTATGGAGTCAAAATTAAAGACCTGATAAACATAGGGAGAAACATCCGTATTTGTTGTTGGTAACTCAAACTCTTTTGTAATCTTATCTTCTATAGCGTTATAAAAATAAACTCTTTTGTTAAAATAGTTAGTAAGTGCATAATACAACGTATCATTATAATTAAATTTTCCTGTTAACATTATTCTTACAAAATCTGTTTTATTAAGCGTTTTGGTGCTGTCAATAATAAATAGCGGAGTAAAAAAATTATCTATGCCTAGTTTTAATTTATCATTAACATGCTCTTTTGAGTTGCGGTTGCAACTAAAAGTTAAAATTACTACTGAAATTAATAATATGATTTTGTAACGCATGGAAGTTAAATTAAAGAAAATAGAATCAGTCAATTTAAATTGACTGATTCTAATTATGGATTTATATTATCTATTTAAAACTAAAGCAATATCATGATTTTCAACATTAGGATTTTCATCTGCGAAAAGAAACACTACTCTCTCAGTATCATTTGGTAATATTTCGTAAGAAACTTCGTAACTACCATCCCTAACATCAAGTAATGCTTGTTTTATAACTAAATCACCATCGGATAATTCTTTAATATTGGATTGAGTTAAGAAATCTTGCAAACCTGCAAAATCACCATCTATAGCATCTATAAAACTTTGTCCAAATTCTCCAACAATAATAATCTCAAAACAATAGCCTGGTCCAGATTTACACGCTGGCTGTCCTTCGCCACTATCGAAATCGGGAAGCATATTATCTCCTTCTCCTATAAAAGATCTTTGGTTATTATCACTTACTATAGCTACTGAGTTGGGATTTGGTAATCCGCTTACTTCTTTTTTTGTGCATGACACAGTTATTAATATACTAGCCATTGTTATGATTAAATAAACTTTTTTCATAATTTTAAAATTTTTAATTAATAATTTCCCTTAATTGGGTTGTTTTGTTAAAAATATCTTGCAAGAATTTAACGCAACCAAGTTAAAGTACATTTATTAAATGAGCCTGTCAAATTTGACCAAAGTTTAGCCAAATTTGACAAATTTTTAGTCAAATTTGACAATTTAAGGCTAATTTAACTATTTTTGTTGCGTAAAAAGTAAAATCGCAACCATTTTTATACTCAACAAGTTATGCAATTAGGCAGTAAATTAAAAGGATTTAGAACCGAAAAAGGATTAAGCTCACAGCAAGTAGCTGATGCATTGGGTGTTTCGGAATCGACCTATCGCAGGTATGAAGCAGATAAAAGCTATCCTGATATAAATGCTATTGATAAAATGGCTCAGGTTTTTAATAAACCTGTTTTCGATTTTTTTCCTGAACGAATTCAACAAAATAACCATCAACAATCGGGTGGCGTTTCTATTGCACAGGCTTATAATTCAACCGTAAACCAGCTTTCCGAAAAATTAGTAGAAATGTACGAAGAACGTATTTCAAAATTAAAAGAAGAAGTTGCAACATTAAAAGAGCGGTTGGGGGAAAGATAGAAGCCTCTTAAACTTTCATCTTATTAGAAGCAGATTGGCTTCACTTCTCTGCGTTTCGTTCGCAATGACGTAATTTTTAAGTTGCTGTATCATAATTATTTACAAAATCATTAAATTTTAAATTATTTGAAACTATTTTTCTTTTTTTTACCACAGATTACACTAATTTACACAGATTAATAAACGCTAAAGCGTT
>JAHYJH010000160.1 GCA_019429185.1 Vicingaceae bacterium | reverse complement strand
CGCCATACGAATTGCCTAATTTTTCTTTATTTCCCAGTTGTAACATCATTGCTGAAATTCCAATTTTTGGATAATTGTAGGTCTGTTGCCATTGCTTTTTACCTAATGTGTTTTTATAAAAAGAAAAAAAGGTTAACCTGAAGTAGGTTAATACCGATTGTGATTTTAAATGTCGCATAAATACTCCTTAAAATCTACATCGGCATTATACTTTAGGAAATACAAAAGTGGGATTAAGAAATTAAAATGATATAACCTTCTATGTTGATTGAAAATTGGTATTAAAAACTCACTCTTTAATAAGCTTATCAAAAGCAAGTTGAGTTCCTGCTAAATCTTTTACAACTAACAAATACACTCCCGAAGGAAAATCTGAAATGTTTAGTTGTTGAGAAGTGCTTTGTTGTACTAACTGCCCAACCGCATTATAAATTTCCAATTGATATTTTTCTCCAAAAAACACCATTCCTTTGGTTGGATTAGGATAAAAAGAAATGGTAGTTTTATTGCTGTTTTCTGCAATACTTACTGTGCAATAGGTTATGAATGGATCTATTGTTCCGAAATTAAAATCTACAAAGGGTGCTGTGGCTGGAGGTGTGGCATCACAAAAATCAAAATTTCCTGACATCGTGCCAAAATTTACCGAAGAATCTTGAACTGTAAAAGAACCTGAGCTGGAACCAGTAACGGTATTGAAGTTATAAAAACTATCTCCAATATCAAAACTACCATCGTTGTTGAAACTTGCGGTATTGTTTAAAGTATCTGCATTTAAAAAACTTATGGCTAAGGTTATTTGCCCTGTACTTGAATTATCAAAAACTTCATTGTTCCACATATTACTAGAACCTGTTAGCGTACTATTATTAGTAAAATCTCCCATGTTAGTCATATCAGTAAAACTCAGAGAACCATCATTTACAAAAATGCCATTTACAAAATTGGTAAACTGAAAAAACTGAATACTTCCATTATTAGTAAAATTGCCGTTATTGGTAGCACTATCTGCCAATAAGGTAGCTCCCAAAAAGTTAAAAAAATCACCTTCATTCCACAAGCTATCCACCACAGTAGATAACCCTTGAATGGTACCATAATTATTCATTAAGTCGTTATTAAAAAAAGTAACAACATTAATAACTCCATTATTGTTAATAGTTCCATCGTTATACAAGCTATCAATACAATTAATACCTCCAGGGTTGTTCATGGTAATAAAATTTGCCGCAGAATTAAATGTTAAAACTCCTGTATTATTAAAAGTTCCTGCACTTAATAGCATATTTCTTATGGTGATTGTTCCGTTATTTGTAAATGTGGCACTTGCTCCGTTTAACCAAATATCTCTAGAAGGAGAATCTTGCACCAAACTAGCTAAAGTATTTACCGTAATAGAACCAGAAGTATAAGCATAACTCGTATTTAATATTACATTATGATTTATGATTGCATCATCACCTGGAATTGGTACTCCCATTGGTGTCCAAGTTGTAGGACTTGTCCAATTACCGTTGGCTGTGGAGGTATAAGTTATTGAGTAAGCTTGAAAAAAAATGGACATTGAAAATAACAATGTAAAAAGGTATTTTATAAACATAGCATTGAATTTAGTTAAAAAATTTGAGCGAATATACATAAAATCAAATCATTAAAATAAAAATAAGATTAAAGTGTAATATATTTAGAATGAATCTAAATAATAACAACATGAGAAATAAATTAAAACTAAAATATAGTAACTTCGCATTTTAGAATTAAGAAATGAACAAACAAATAGAAATAATGGCTCCGGCTGGTTCTTACGAATCGCTAATGGCTGCCCTACAAGGAAGAGCAGATTCCATTTATTTTGGAATTGAGCAACTTAATATGCGAGCAAAAGCTGCTAACAATTTTACTTTTGACGATTTAGAAAAGATTGCTGAAATCTGTAACTCAAACAATGTGCGTTCTTACTTAACATTGAATACGATAATTTACGATCATGATTTATCGTTAATGAAACGTATTGTTGACAAAGCAAAAGCTGCCGGAATAACTGCTGTTATTGCTTCCGACCAAGCAGTAATCAATTATGCTTCTTCTATCAGTTTTGAGGTGCATATTTCTACACAAACCAATGTAACCAACCTAGAAACCATTAAATTTTTCTCGCATTTTGCTGATGTTATGGTGTTGGCAAGAGAACTTAGTTTAATTCAAGTAAAAAGCATTACGGACGGTATTAAAAAAGAAAATATTACAGGTCCTTCAGGAAACTTAGTGGAAATAGAAATTTTTGCCCACGGAGCTTTGTGCATGGCTGTTTCAGGGAAATGTTACTTGAGTTTACATACCAATAATTCATCTGCCAACAGAGGTGCTTGCGTACAAAATTGCCGCAGAACTTACGAAGTGAAAGATGAAGAAGGAAATGAATTACTAATTGACAATGAATACATTATGTCTCCGAAAGATTTATGTACCATTGGTTTTATTGATGATATTATCAATGCTGGCGTAAAAGTATTGAAGATTGAAGGTAGAGGAAGAGCACCAGAATACGTTAAAACAGTTACAGAATGTTACCGAGAAGCTGCCGATGCTTATTTAGATGGCACTTACTCTAAAGAAAAAATTGAAGGATGGAATAAAAAATTAGCAACGGTTTACAACAGAGGTTTTTGGGATGGTTATTATTTAGGTCAAGAGTTAGGAGAATGGTCGGAAGGACACGGCTCGCAAGCTACTACCCGAAAAAAATTCTTGGGTCAAGGGGTTAAATATTTTCCAAAAATTAATATAGCTGAATTTAAAATTGAAACCCATTCGCTTTCTGTTGGCGATAATGTAATTATAACTGGACCAACAACCGGTGTTATTGAAATGGTTATAAAGGAGTTAAGAGTTGATGATAAATCAGTTGAAAAAGTGGAGAAAGGAATTAATTTTTCCACACCAATAGATCAAATAATTCGTCCTTCAGATAAATTATATAAAGTTGTTGAAGCCGAATGATACGCATCACACATCAAAGAGAAAAGTGCATAGGTTGTAATTATTGTGTTGAAATAGCTTACGACCGTTGGCGTATGTCTAAAAAAGACGGAAAATGCACCTTAATTGAGGGTAAAAACAAAAAAGGTTTTTTTACTGCTGTTGTTGGTGATGATGAATACATTGCTAATGTTAATGCAGCGAAGGCTTGTCCAGTTAAAATTATTAAAGTTGAAAAAGTAAAATAGTGCAATTCATAGTAAAATGACTTATTTTTGGGGTTCTTCAAAATAAGAAAAACAATTGCATTATTAAAATTCTTTACACATACCGCTACCCACTTTTTTTAATAGCAGTTATTCTACTGTGTTTGTGGCCCCTTACATTTCATGTTTTCATTTTGAAATGGGACAACACTAATGCCTATTTACCTTACCGTTATTTTGTAAGTGATGCTTTATGGAATGGGCATTTACCACTTTGGAATGCTTTTCAACATTTGGGATACCCCATTTATGCTGACCCTCAAAGTGGCACATGGAATCCAATTACATGGATAATAATGTTATTTGGAAAATACACAATGAGCTCATTAATAACCGAACTGCTTAGTTATTTTGTAATCGCAGGTTTAGGAATGTTTTGGTTTTGTACCCATTTGTATAAACATCAACCTACTGCTTTTATTATTGCATTGTGTTTTGCCTTGTCAGGAATGATGGTTGGTTCGGCTCAACTCATGGTTTTTGTTGCGGGAGTGGCTTGGTTGCCTTGGTGTTCACTTACACTTTTAAAATTTCATCAAACATTTCAAGTAAAATACATGGTGTTTTCTGCCTTGTTTTTTGCGATGAATACAACCAGTGCTAGTCCAGCTTACACAATAATTTTAGTATATATCTACCTAGCAGTTTTTGGCTATCTTTTTTGGAAAAATAGAAAACAAGTTATTTTAATTAAAAAAATAATAGTTGGAGGAGCCGTTTTTTGTATTTCCGTTGTTATTTTGTTGTTGCCTTACATCAATGCTTTTATTGAATTTTCTGCTTATTTCAATCGGTTAGAAAAATTGCCTTATAGTAAGTTTTTAATATCCAATCCTTTTGCGGTTGTTGATTATCTTTCTTTTTTATTTCCATACTCTGTTATTAGTGCATCCAAAGTTTTTGATGTAACAGATTTGTCGTTGCGAAATGGATATATTGGTTTAATTGGAATAATTGGAGTTGTTTTTTCTTTAATTCAAATAAGAAATAGAAAAACTATTTTAGTATGGATAGGAATTGTTTTTGCATTACTATTGGCAGCAGGAGATGCAACTTTTTTGTATAAAATTGTATATCATTTACCAGGTTTTGGCGTATTCAGGCATCCTTCATTTTTCAGGACGTATGTATTGTTTTTATTGTTAATTCTTGCAGGTTATGGATGGCTTCAAACTTTTAGAAGAGGAAGTTTTCTGCAAATTGAAAAATATATTTTAGTTGGATTGGGAGTTGTGTTTTGTCTGGCTCTTGGAGTTTCTTTTATGAAAACTTCAGTTAATGAAATTATTGAAAATCTTACTAATGTCTTTAATTATGTAGAATTTTCAACCAGTTTATTATCCACACATATTTTTATTAATGTTGTTGTTGTATTTTTCATTCTAGGCATTATTTTACTCCTAAAAAAAATATTTAGTTTTTCATTGTTCACGGCAATTTTGATTTTTACTATTCTCGATTTAGGCATTCAAACGCAACTTACTTTTCCAACAACTATTTGCCATGATATTGCTTTTAGTACACACAAAACGTATTTTGAAAATCTTCCAACAGAAATTAATCAAAAAGACAACCATCAGCCACTCAAGTATTTTGATGAAACACAAGGATTGGCTTATACCAAAGGAATATGGAAAAATATGTCCACTTTCAACAAAACCATTTCTTATGAGGGTTATAATCCTTTCAAATCGAAACATTTTGAAGCAGGTCAGAAAAGTGGGGCTTTAGAAATTAACATACAAAACCCTATCTTTTTTACACCAACAAAAAAATACGAACAAAACGATTCTATTCAGTCAGGTCTTATTTGGAATGTGCCAAATTCAATAGAAATTTTGGAAGGGTTATTGGGAATATCATCAGTTAAAATTGGTTATAATTCATTTAGTACAAGCGTTAAAAATTCTACTAACCAAAAACAATGGTTGTTGTTGAATCAAAATTACCATCATTTGTGGAGAGCCAAATTAAATGATATTGTTTTACCTGTTCATTTTGTTAATGACCTTATAATGGGAGTTGAAATACCATCAAATAGTGAGGGAGAAGTTGTATTTACCTTCACATCGCCACGCACTATTTATTTTGCTTTAGTTAGTATTTTAGGTTATTTATTTATTGGTTTTTATTTCTTTTTTAGCAAAAAACAAACGAAATAATAATATCTTTGCAGTGCTAATTAATGGCTGTCTGTAATGTTC
>JAHYJH010000159.1 GCA_019429185.1 Vicingaceae bacterium | reverse complement strand
CGTATCACACAATTTTAGCTGCTATAAATCGTTTTACAGCCATATTATCATTAAACTATGTTGTGGAAACAAAAAATTGTACTTATTTGTTGTGCCGTAATGCAACTTTCTCAGCAAACCCTATTTATATTACTTACTCGGAATAACAACCATCGTTTTCACCCTTTCTTCTTCATTTTTTATAGAAAAAAGAGCTTCCTTTCCATAAAGTAACTCTAAGCGTTGTTTGGTATTTGCTAATCCAAAACCTGTTTCTGAACAGGCTTGTTCATCATAATATCCACTATTATAAATAATTACTTTTAGCTTATCGGCTTCTATTGATGCTATTATTTCTATTGTTCCTCCTTTTGGAAGTTTAGAAGTGCCATGTTTTATGGCGTTCTCAACCAAGGTTTGAATCATTAATGGCGGCACTAAAAAGTTTTTAGAATTTTCGTTTATAGCTAATTTAATAGTTAGTTTTTCTTCAAAACGTGTTTTTTCGAGGCTCAAATAATCTTCAACTAATTTTAATTCTTCCGAAAAGGAAATCAACTTTTTCTTCCCCATCAACAAAGAGTTTCTAAGCACGTTAGAAAGTTGATTTATTGCGGTTTTAGCTGATTTTGGATCTTCGTCAATCAACGCTCTAATGCTATTCATTGCATTAAAAATAAAATGTGGATTTAGTTGAGAAATTAATCGATTAAGTTCAATTTCATTTTTCTTGGCTTCCCATTTCAGGTTTTTTATTTCTTCATTTTTATAGTTAGTAACATAATGAAACAAAAAATAAAATAACGACCACAACAAATAAATCACAAACCAACTTGCTATACTAAAGAAGAAATCAGACCACAAAAAAAATGATTGCTTTTGTTCAATAATAATATCTACCAAAAGCCATTTTAAAAAAAAAGTAACAATACTTAATCCAAATGCTCCCAAAAAAATTGGAATTATTAATTTCGAAAGATGTAGGTTTAATAGGTTGTATTTTACAATTATACTTCTATAACCATGTGAAACGAACACACAAATTAAGTAGATTGAAATTAGACTGAAAATGAAATTAGTAGAAAAATAGCCATAGGAAGAAAAATTAAAATAGCCAATTAAACTTACATAAGCTACCCAACCAAAAAGTTGTAAAATCCAATATAATTTTGTTTTTGAAAAAATCAAAGCGTTGATTTGAAATGTTTGAATTATCTCATAAAACTAATAAAATTATATTTAAAACAACTACTCCCTATTCCATTATTATTCCCCCAACCATGCTTTTCTTAAACTAACTTGTTCAGGTGTTGCTAATGGATTAATTTCTATGAAAAAAGGCACTAATTTTTCAGATTTACTTGCTTTTGCTTTTAATGTTTTAGCTGTTTTTTTACCATTACTTAGTCTATCTACGGTGATTGTAATTTTATCACCATATTGCGTATTCTTTTTATAATTGTTGATAATTTCTTCAAAATTTTTTGGCGTTAGCAATTGTCCATTAATTGCGGTAAGCTCATCATTAATTTTAAAACCCAGTTTTTTTCCGTAATCATTCATGTTTGAAATATCCATTACAAACAAACGATTGGTTTCTTCATTAAATCCAAGTGAAATATTTCCGAAGCCAAATTCACTCACTATAGCATTGGCTTTAAAAGAAATACCTACTTTATTGAAAATAGCTTCAAAAGGCAACGATTTATTTCCTTCCACATAATTGGTAAAAAAAGTTCTTATAGATAGAGAAGTGAGTGATGCAATTTTATCGAACAATTCATCATCTTTAAAGGAAACATTTTTGCCATATTCATTAGAAAGTGTTTTCATTAAATCTTTCAACCCATTTTTTCCATTCGATTGTTCTCTAATTAAAATATCTAAACACAAACCAATTAAAGCTCCTTTTTGATAGACGTTTGAATATTGATCTTTATACTCATCCAACGCTCCTAAACTTAATTCGGTAAACGGCAATTCATCTAAAAAACCTCTTGCTCCTTGCATTTTATCAATTATAACTTCTAAATAATTTTCAGTAGAAATCATTTTTTGATATACCTGAACGTGGTTGGCAAAATATTCAGTAACACCTTCATACAACCATAAATGTTTTGACATTTTTGGATTGATATAGTCAAAATTTCCTATTTCTTCCGAATGAATATTAAGCGGAGTTACAATATGAAAAAACTCATGAGCCGCAATATCCACTAAAAAACCAGAAAGACGACTTGGTTCAATTGCTGGTAAATAATAAAAAGAAGAATACGAATGCTCCAATGCACCACTTCCGCCAGAGCCACTTTGTCCAGTATATAAATATATGATAAACGCATATTTATCTATTGGCAGTTTTCCGCCTAAATAAGCCTGTTGAGCTTTTAAAATTCCTTCAATATCTTTTGCTAAAAATGCTGAAGTAGTCATTTTGTTTTTAGAATAAACCGAAACTAAAATTTTTACACCTCCAACCTCAAAAGTGGTCGTATCTGGTTTGCAATACATAATTGGACTATCAACCAAATCCATATAATTATCGATGGTAAACTTATCTGTATTTTCGGTTGTAGAAACAGTTGTTAGCCCTGTTGAACCATAAAAATATTCTGGGCGAGTGATATTTAGCTCGTAAGGAATTGTTTTCATCCCATCAAAATAGCCAAAGAAACCATGGTTATTTAGCACTACATTTTCAAATTGTTCTATGTTGGTTCCACCTGGTTCAAAAACAAGTTCATCAACATCAGCATCCCAAGTATCTTCTACCCAATAGGTAATTTGATGCAACTTTGTAGCATTACTAATCTCCCAACGATTGTGGTCTAAACGATTAACAGAAATCGACACTCCATTACTATCAAAAGCCTCAAAGTCCATTACATATTGCCCAAAATCATAAACTTGATACGTTCCAGGAACTATTTTTGGCATATTATAAATAATTTTATTTTGAGTAATGGTTGGTGTTTCTAGCGTAATCTTAATTAAGTCATTACTTATTTTATTCAAATCTAAATAGAATTTATAGGTATTTTGACTATAAAAATCAATAGCACACAAAACAGCAATAAATAGTAATAATAGTTTCTTCATAATTGAAAAATTTTAATTTTGGTAAATGTATTATTATTAGCAGTATTATTATTTCAAAATTATATTAAAGGTCATATTCTTACACCAAAGGTTGATACATGAATTTGTTACCTTATTAGTGATTAATTATTTTCTAATCAAAATTTAAAAAATCTTTAGGCACGATATCTGATAATTTAAAAAAACAAGAACAAAAATTATAAAAAATCGTGGAGATAATAGTAATCTTATTATATTTGTTGAATTGTAATTTTTGCTTTTTTGAAAATTATTCAATTTTATACATACACTAATGAAAAAATTAATTCTCATATTATTCCTGCTCCCATTAATAACCTTTGCTCAGTCGGCAAGAGATATTAATATTGTAATTCAAAAAACATTAGATTTAGAAGTTTTAAAATCCTATTATAATGGCGATGAATCTGCAGGTTTAACTCCATTAATAATTATAAATGATGAAAAAATTCCAAATAATTTAATTGTTTTTAAATTTAATAAAAGAGTTAAAATAATGACTCCTGAAGAAATAGAAACTTTTAAAAGCATCTATAAAGGTAGTTTGGATAGTTTTTTCGTTTTTGAAGGAATGGATTTTAGTGAAGACGAAGTAAAGATAAAAGCAACTTTTAGGAAAGATCAAAAAATTACTATTACTGTTCACATGAAAAAAGTTGAAAAAGATTGGAAGATATTGAGCTCTGTTGCTAACTAGAGAATACATGAGTAAACTAACATTAGATTTACATCCCATTTATAACCAAACCAAAAACATTGATAAAGCATTGACTGAAATTATTGATGATGCCATTTCCAAAAAAATAAAACTTATTGAGATTATTCCTGGTAAAGGTTCTGGGCAACTAAAAAAGAAGGTAATTCGTTTTTTACAACAACCATCCATAAAAGTTAAATACCACCGAATAGAAAAAGATTCAGATAATTTCGGGAAATTATATGTTCATTTTAAATTTTAACACTAACTATGTTTTCAAGCGGTCAGAAAATTTTTGCTCTACTATTTATGGTTATTTTTTTAATCGTTGTGGCAGTTCAATTTTATAAGGATAAGCAAAAAAGTAAAACTCTTTTCAAAGGGACATATTGGGTGTTAATTTCTATTATGACCGTAATTATTGGTTATATTCTATTAACCAAACTAATTTATTAAGCCCAATTTTGAGGGCATGATTTACAAAATCCTTTGCCTTTCTTTTTAAATCTTTCGCAACAAGATTCTTTCTTCTTTTTCTTTGCTTCAATCTTGGTGGTTGATTGAAAAGGCAATTCAATTACAAAAGGAATAATATGTCGTTTTTCTTTTTTCATTCTACACCCCAAAAATACTATTTAGATTCATTCTAAACAATACCATAAATAAGGTATTTTTATGATATAAAAAAAACCTTTAGCATTTTGCTAAAGGTTTTTTTATTCTGTGGGCGATGAGGGATTCGAACCCCCGACCCTCTCGGTGTAAACGAGATGCTCTGAACCAACTGAGCTAATCGCCCAAAGTGCTTTTTAAAAGCGGATGCAAATATATATAAATATTAATTATTAAAGCAATGAATAGTAAAAAAATAATTTCATTTTTAACACATACATCTTAATTTATTCGTAACTAATTAATAAACAATAAATTGAAGCTAAAACCCCATACCAATATATCCTTGCCCTAATAACAAACACCCGTTCGGCAAGTTTAAGACAAACTTTTGCATCATATTCTAACCCCCATTATCAAAACATCATCAACTTGCTCGTTACTACCTTTCCAGTTTTCAAATTCTTCCGCTAGTTTTTGTTCTTGTTCGTACATGGGTAAGTGTGCAATTTGTAAAAGCAATTCTTTTAAATTTTTTATCATATATTTTTTGCCTTTTTCTCCTCCAAATTGATCGGAAAAGCCATCGGTTAAGGCATAAATCACATCACCTTTTTGGAGTGATGCTGTGTGTAATGTAAAGCTTTCGGTATCATTATCATGTTTGCCAACGGGCATTTTATCGGGTTTGAATTCAATCAATTCATAACCGTCATTACGAACGACCGTAGGGAGTGAAGCAATCTGCTCCTCAGGAACAGATTGCTTCGTTCGTTCCTCACTCGCAATGACGGTAGAACGAACAATAAACACTGGATTATTAGCTGATGCAAAAAAAAGTTGAGTTCTGTCTTTATTAAGCACCAATAAGCTGCAATCCATTCCGTCTTTACCTCCATCGGCAGTTCCATCTTTTTTTAAGCGTTCAATAATTATTTCTCTAGTGCATTGATTAACAATTGCCTGTCGATAAATATATTGTCTGCTTGATAATAGGTTTGCATTTTTCTTTTTTTTTGCGGTAAAAAATGAGACGAGCATTACAAATTACAGTTAGTAAGCGAGT
>JAHYJH010000158.1 GCA_019429185.1 Vicingaceae bacterium | reverse complement strand
CGTATCACACAATTTTAGCTGCTATAAATCGTTTTACAGCCATATTATCATTAAACTATGTTGTGGAAACAAAAAATTGTACTTATTTGTTGTGCCGTAATGCAACTTTCTCAGCAAACCCTACTTACATTAGTAGCTGTAGCTGCTACCTTAAATTTTAAAGCACAAATTGCTGAAACGGCAAATGATATTTCTCCATTATTAATCGGTGAAAATGCTCCAGATGTTGAAGTAAAAGACATCAACGGAAAAGCTACTTCATTAAAAACAATTTTAACTGAAAAACCAACAATAGTAATGTTTTATAGAGGTGGTTGGTGTCCTTTTTGTAATGCACATTTAGCAGAATTACAAGAAGCTGAAAAAGAAATTAATGCAATGGGCTATCAAATGGTTGCTATCAGCCCCGATTCTCCCGAAAAATTGAAAGAATCATTAGGAAAACATAAATTGAGTTATAAACTATATTCTGATGCTGATTTAAAAGTAGCCCAAGCATTTGGCATTGTATTTAAAGCTCCCGATCAATATAAACCAATGTTGCTAGAAGCATCCGGAAAAGCAAATGAAGGAATGTTGCCTGTTCCTTCTGTTTTTGTTTTTAACACAACAGGTAGTATTGATTTTGAATACATCAACCCAAATGTAAAAACTCGTTTAAGTGCTGCTATGCTTCTAGCAGTTCTAAAAACCCTAAAATAATATTTTTTCTTAGAGCCTGTTCATAAGGAAAGTGTTTCAAAATTTAAACCCACACTAACCAAAATAACGTGTGGGTTTTTTATTTACACCATACGCTCTATTAACCCAATCTATTCATACATATTTCGTGCATCTTTTATAACAATTAAGAACCACCATAATTTTCGTGCCTCAAATTTAAGTGGTACTATATCGGGGTTAACCGCCAGTAGATAACGATTCATTAGGATTTATGAATAATGGCGGTTAATTTGCTCTCTTGTTTCAAATAAAACCTAATGTACTCAACACATTTATTTTTCCGAATTTAGCACAAAAAAACAAACTATGAACAATCAACTTCCTCCATTTTTCAAGTCATGGAAAGGCTTCTACTTATTTGTAGTGGGTTTCTTAGTTTTTTTAATTATTGTTTTTCAACTGATAACTTCCCACTATAAACCATGAGCAGTATAGATTGGATAGTATTACTCGGAACACTCGGTTTTATTGCCATTTATGGTGCTTGGAAAACCCGTAAAAGCCAAAACATTGAAGGCTATCTTAAAGGAGATAGCGATATGAAATGGGCAACCATCGGACTTTCCGTTATGGCTACTCAAGCCAGTGCCATCACTTTTATTTCTACTCCCGGACAAGCTTACGAGTCGGGAATGGGTTTTGTGCAAAATTATTTGGGTTTACCCATCGCTCTTATTATTGTTTCTGCAGTTTTTATTCCTATTTATTACAAACTAAAAGTTTATACGGCTTACGAATATTTAGAAACCCGTTTTGGTGTTAAAAGTAGGTTACTTGCTGCTTCTCTTTTTCTTATTCAGCGTGGGTTAGCAGCCGGAATAACCATTTATGCTCCTGCCATTATTATTGCTACCGCCTTGGGTTGGCAGCTCGATATTACCATTTTATTAATCGGTGCATTAGTAATTGTTTACACCGTTTCGGGAGGGACAAAAGCAGTTAGTCTTACCCAAAAATGGCAAATGGCAGTAATTATGGGCGGAATGTTTATCGCTTTTTTTATTATTATTTTCAATTTGCCAGAAAATGTTTCTTTTGGTAAGGCTGTTTCCATTGCCGGAATGATGGACAAAATGAATGTAATTGATTTTTCGTTAGACATTGATAAACGCTATACGTTTTGGACAGGAATTACCGGAGGAACTTTCCTTGCTCTCTCCTATTTTGGCACAGACCAATCGCAAGTGCAACGCTATTTAAGCGGAAAATCGGTTTATGAAAGTAGAATGGGATTAATGTTTAATGCCTTGCTGAAAATTCCTATGCAGTTTTTTATTCTGTTTGTTGGGATAATGGTTTTTGTATTTTTTCAATTTCAGGAACACCGAATTCTGTTTAACCAAACGAGTTTAGACCAAGCTTACCAAACCGAATATGCACCAGAATTAAAAACCATTGAAGATGAATACCAAGTAGTATTTAGTGAGAAAAAACAATACTTAGAGCAAATAAGCACCTCCACCAACCAAACAGAAATTGACCAAGCAGTTAGTTTGGCTCAACAAAAAGATAAACAGGAAATTGAACTAAAAAACCAAGCCAAAGCCATTATTTTAAAAGCAGTACCAGAAAGCAAATCAAAAGATTCTGATTATATTTTCCTGTCGTTTATTATGAATTATATGCCTATTGGATTGATAGGATTGTTGTTGGCGGTAATATTTTCTGCCGCCATGTCGAGCACTGCGGGAGAGCTAAATGCCTTGGCATCTACCAGCACCATAGATTTTTACAAACGCTTATCAAGTTCTTCGGCACAAGCCAGCGACAGAAAAATGGTTGTCATTTCTAAATTATTTACTGCCTTTTGGGGAATTATAGCCATTACGTTTGCTTTGTTTGCCCAATTGCTCGAAAACCTTATTGAAGCCGTAAATATTTTAGGTTCTATCTTTTACGGAACTATTTTAGGCATTTTCTTAGTAGCTTTTTTCATTCATAAAATTAAAGGAAAAGCTACCTTTATTGCCGCTATAATTGCACAAGCTGCTGTAATTATTTTGCACTTTTTCGGACAAGATATCTTCTCATATCTCCTCCAAACACCCGTTAAAGAAGTTGGCTACCTATGGTACAATGTTATTGGCTGTGGGTTAGTTATCGGATTGGCTGCGTTGTTGCAAATGGTGATTAAGGAGAAAGATTAGGTTTCCTATAAAAAGCTTAATTGGTGATTTATAAGATATTATTTATATATTTGGGGGAGAAATAAGATATTATTAACAATAACAAAGTGGAGACCAGAACCCACTCTGAAAAAAAACGGGGCAAAACCGAAAAGCCAAATGAGTAGGAAATTAATAAACCCAAAATGAAAACTATTTTAAAAACTATTAGTTTAAGTTTCTTAATGATGATTGCTTTATCTCTTTCATCTTGTAGAATGTCCACTAATGAACTAGCGGAAAAGGTAAAAACCAGTATGCAAGAAACATGGTCAAAGGAAGATGTTACAGGAATCAAAATTGAAAATTTCACGCTAACTCATAAAGGAGGCAATGAATATTCTGGGTTACTTGAAACAGATGAAAATGGAGAAACTTTCAAATATACTGTTGAGGTAATTTATGATGGCGAGAATATGAAATGGGAGATTATTGACTAATTACTCAAACTGCATGTTAGAGCTAATGTTTATAAAAAAAATTATTATAAATTTTTAAGTTGTACACAAGGTGAGAAAAGAATGAATATACTGACTAAAATTGAAATATGGTGGACTGGACCACACAACTTAAATGCAATTAGAGATATGAAAGAGTCTAAGGACTTTGGGCTATATCAAATCTACGGAACTCATAATGTAAACGGACCTAACGCTCTTCTCTATATCGGACAAGCAATTTACCAAAATTTTGCGACTCGTATTTCTCAACATAATTGGACTGAATGGGAATACTCAAATGTTGAAATTTATATTGGACGACTTGGTGGAGTATTGCAACTAGAAATAGACGAATGGGAAAAGCAAATTGATATTGCTGAACGACTTCTTATCTACTATTGCAAACCTCCATATAATTCTAAAAATTTAAACGACTATGGAAATATAAAAGATACGATAGTAATTAACTTTGCTCAAAAAAATCGTCTTCCAATGGAGGTTTCGACATTCTATTCTGACAGCGAGTTTTGGAGCAACATCTGGACAGAATATAAAAATGAATAAAAAGCATACGACCACCCCTAAGCAGGTTAATATTTGTAATGGCAACCCATACCCCATCATAAAGATTCCTGATAATTTTCAATGAAAATTTCAGGAATGACGTTAAAGGTTGGTTAGTGCTAATTTTTCTATTTTAGCATTGTCCTCGCTCTGTGCGTCATTCCTGTGAAGTGCAACCCGTCAATTCCTCAGGATAAACTCCAACAGGAATCTTCACAACTATTAATCACTCACTACAAGTGAGCGATTGGCTCATTTACGCTATAGTAAATCACTGAAGTGAATAAAACAAACTAAAATCAAAAAAATTAATTAGTAAATTTGTGATTGTGAATATTAATAAACTATACATAATCGCAGGTTGTAACGGAGCAGGAAAAACTACTGCATCGTTTACCATATTACCTGAAATTTTAGATTGTAAAGAATTTGTTAACGCTGATGAAATTGCTAAAGGATTATCCCCTTTTCAGCCCGAAAAAGTATCGTTTGAAGCTGGACGAATAATGTTGAAAAGAATAAATGAATTACTTTCTGAAAATGAAAACTTTGCATTTGAAACAACATTATCTACTTTAAGTTATAAAAACAAAATAATAAAGGCTAAAGAAAAAGGATATAGAGTAACTTTATTATTCTTTTGGCTTCAAAATATAAAATTGGCTAAAGAGCGAGTAAAAATGAGAGTACTAGAAGGCGGACATAACATTGAATCAAATGTAATTGAAAGAAGATATTTCAAAGGAATTAAGAATTTGTTTAATATTTACTTACCAATAGTTGATGGAGCATTAATTTTTGATAATTCTGAAGGAAAACATGAACTTATAGCTGACAAGCAAATTGATGGATTGTTGAACATTATAAACAAAGATAAATTTAACTTATTAAAAAAATATTATGACAACAATTGAAATACAACAAGATGAAAAAAATAGAATCTTAAAAGGACTTGAAAAAGTTTATGAGAAACTATTAGAATTTAAAAAGGCTAAAAAAAGTAAACTTGTTGTGCTACGCAATAACAAAATCGTTAAAATTAAGCCAGAAAAATAAATCTAATCAGGTTGACATTTGTAATGGCAACCCCATAACCATCATAAAGATTCCTGATAATTTTCAATTAAAATTTCAGGAATGACGTTGAAGGTTAGTTAGTGCTAATGTATTTTCCATTTAGCATTGCTTTTGCTCTGCGCGTCATTCCTGCCCTTCGATTCCTCAGGATAAACTCCGGTAGAAATCTTCACAAATATTAATCACTCGCTACAAGCGAGCGATTGGCTCAATAAAAAATATTTTTATTTTTAAAGTTCTATATTTGGGAACTTTTAGTTATTTTTGTCCGTACAATGAAAAGAATATTTGCAAAAAGCACGTTAAGACTATATTGGTTAAAGCATGCTGATTCCGAGCAATATTTAAAAACTTGGTATGATACAGCAATAAGTTCCAATTGGAAGTCGCCAAATGATGTTAAAAAGACCTATGCTAATGCCAGTATTCTTAACCCAAGTTGCAGCTAATTAACCCGAACTTCCTTTATTTAAAGCATATTGGTAATTTTTAATTTCCAGTTTGTGTACTACGGATTTTTTTGTAAAAGGTTGTTTTTTTATTTTTAGGGTGG
>JAHYJH010000157.1 GCA_019429185.1 Vicingaceae bacterium | reverse complement strand
GGTGGATAGTTTGGAAAAACAAATAGCTGATTTTATCTGTTACTACAACAATATCTTAAGCAAGCCTATTAATTGGGCTTTTAACACTGTTAAATACCGACAGAAACTTGCAAGTTAATGCACTAGATAGTGAACTCAGGTTAATAAAATACAAGAAGCTGAGTAATTATTCCTAAAAAAAAACCAGCATAAATTTGTGCTTGTGTGTGTGCGTTTAGTGTTAACCTAGCACTGGCAACTAACCCAAAAACAATCAAAATGGCAACAACAAATATGCTCACATCTGTATTTAATTTAAGAGCTAAACTTAAAAAAGCACCCAATAAACCACCTATTCCAACGGTATGAGCACTAATTTTCCATTTAAAATTTATTAAAAAGGCTAAACAAGTTGCATAAGTGGCTCCAATAATGAAATTAAAAATAACAGGAACAACAGGAGTTTGTTTCAGCACATAAATTGTAAAAATGAAAGATGTTATGCTGATTATGTATGGCAAAACACGTTCTTTTGCTTGATACATTTCTAAACTTACAATCACACCTCGATTGCGAAGCATAAGAATAAACAGAAAAGGAATAACGAAAGTAATTAGTAATACTAAAAGCAGCGTAAATTGTTTTAATTCAGAAGGCACAGCATAATTAAGATACGTGTTTGAGTTGAATAATAGCAATAAACCCAGTGTGGGCATTAGTAAAGGATTGAAAATAATAGAAATTATTTTTGCAGCAATTCTCATCCTGAATTAAATTTCTTTTCTTAAACGTGCCACAGGAATATTTAATTGTTCTCTGTATTTTGCTATTGTTCTTCGTGCAATATTATATCCTTTATCGTTTAATAGTTTAGAAAGTTTTTCGTCAGTTAGTGGTTTTTTCTTACTTTCATCTTCAATAGCATCTTGCAATATTTTCTTTACCTCCCTACTCGAAACTTCTTCACCACTATCCGTACTTAACGATTCAGAAAAAAATGTTTTCAATAAAAAGGTTCCATAAGGCGTTTGTATATACTTGCTATTTACAACACGCGAAACAGTTGAAATATCCATTTCAATTTCTTCGGCAATATCTTTCAAAATCATAGGAACAATTTGTGTTTCATCACCATCTAAAAAATAATTTTTTTGACGCTCTACGATTGCATTTACAGTAAGAATCAGTGTGTGTTGACGTTGTTTTATGGCATCAATAAACCACTTTGCTGAATCTAATTTTTGTTTCACAAACATCAATGCATCTTTTTGAGATTTTGACGGTTTGTCTTTTTGAGCCTTATAACCTTCAATCATTTCAATGTAGGAACGACTAACTTTTAAATCAGGAGCATTTCTTCCGTTAAGTGTAATATCAATTTTTCCATCTTCCACAGTAAGCAAAAAATCAGGAACTATGTGTTGAACTGTTTTAGAATTATCGGTTGATGAATTGCCTGGTTTGGGGTTTAATTTTAGAATTTCATCAATCACTAAACGTAAATCTTCTTCAGAAATTTGAAGTCTTTCGATGATTTTAGCATAATGTTTTTTTGAAAATTCTTCAAAAAAATGTTCAATTATTTCTTGGGCATTTTTTGTAATAAGGCTATGGTTTTTCTTTCTTTTTAATTGAATTAATAAACATTCTTGCAGCGACCTTGCTCCAACGCCAGCTGGGTCAAGGTGTTGAATGAGTTGAACAATTTTTTCAATATGTTTTTCATCTGTGATGATATTTTGCGTAAAAGCTAAATCATCAACAATAGCAGAAATTTCTCTTCGTAAATACCCGGCATCATCCAAACTTCCTATAATATGAAGGGCAATTTCATGGTCATCGTCATCCAAATTAAACAATGTAATTTGAGATGCTAACATTTCCTGAAAAGTTGCTCCAACACTTAAAGGAATATGTTTTTCTTCATCATCTTTACTGTGGTTGTTGGCTGTTAACTTATAGGAAGGCGTATCAGAATCATCAATATAATCGTCAAAATTAAATTCCTTTTCTGCTTCACTCCTGTCGTCAGCATCATATTCATCAGACAAGTCATTGATGAACTCATCGTCTTCTTCTTCTTTTCCCTCATCCAATGCAGGATTACTTTCCATTTCTTCTTTAATACGCTGTTCCAAAGCAACAGTAGGCAACTGCAACAATTTCATCAACTGAATTTGCTGAG
The DNA here is from genome assembly GCA_019429185.1 of Vicingaceae bacterium. GTDB lineage: Bacteria > Bacteroidota > Bacteroidia > Flavobacteriales_E > Vicingaceae > BRH-c54. The sequence continues at coordinate 3,370 of JAHYJH010000157.1, read as the reverse complement.
GCGATAATTTTTGTTGAAGTTTAAAACTTAATGTTTGTTTTAATGACATGGGTCAAAGTTCAAGATTTATAAAGTTGGAAGACAGAAGTTGGAGGTTGGAAGAAGTTGAAAGTTCATAAAGTTGAAAGTTTTTAAAGTTGGAAGTTTACTAACTACTAACACCTAACTACTAATACCTAACCCCTTAGTTAACAAAATTCATTAAAAGCAGTTGCTAAGTTTTCTGCAATCATTTCTGCTGGTCTTCCTTCAATGTGGTGTCTTTCAATAAAATGAACTAATTTACCATTTTGAAATAACGCCATGGAAGGAGAGGAAGGAGGGTAGGGCAACATATATTTTCTTGCCTGAGCAACAGCTTCTGGATCCACGCCTGCAAAAACAGTAGTGATTCTGTTAGGACGTTTGTCGTTGGTAATAGCTATTCTTGCTGCTGGACGGGCATTTGCTGCCGCACAACCACAAACAGAGTTAATAATAACTAAGGTTGTTCCTTCAGCAGTAATTGCTTTGTCAACCGCATCAGGGGTTGTTAATTCTTCAAAACCTACATCTGTAAGTTCTTTTTTCATCGGAGCTACTAATTCTGGTGGATACATATCGTTTAATTTTAAAATGAATATTATTTTTGAACAAAATTACACAAAATCAATTTAGCATAATACCAAGTTATTCACACTCTTTTATAAAAAAAATTGTATATTTGAGCTATGACATAAGGTTGTATTAATGTAAAACAAAAAATAATTATCAACCATTAAAAAAGCCGATTTAAAACTAGTTTTAAATCGGCTTTTAAAGTACCCGGAGTGGGAATCGAACCCACACTCGTTAGAACACGAGTTTGAGTCGTGCGCGTCTACCAATTCCGCCATCCGGGCTAAAATTTTTCAGACTGCGAAAATATTCATTTCTTTTGATAGTAAAAAGAAAAACAAAAAAAATATTATAGATAGTTAACAAATAGTTGGTAGAAATATAATATTTTAATACATTTGCAGCCCTTTAAAAAAATGACAATTTTATGTATCAGTCAAAAGTAAAATTATTTGCCGGACGTGCATCTATGGAATTGGCTAATAAAATAGCTGCTTCTTATGGTATTCCTTTGGGGAATGTCATCATTAATACGTTTAGTGATGGTGAATTTCAACCTTCTTTTGAAGAATCTGTTAGAGGAGCGGACGTATTTATTATTCAATCTACATTTCCACCTTCAGATAACCTGATGGAATTGTTGTTAATGGTTGATGCAGCTAAAAGAGCCTCTGCTAGAAGAATAGTTGCTATAATGCCTTATTTTGGTTTAGCTCGTCAAGATAGAAAAGACAAGCCTCGTGTTCCAATAGGTGCAAAATTAGTTGCTAATATGTTAGCTGCTGCTGGAGTTACTAGAATAATGACTATGGACTTGCATGCCGATCAAATTCAAGGATTTTTTGAAGTTCCTGTTGATCATCTTTTTGCTTCAACTATTTTTATTCCTTATATAAAAAGTTTAAATTTAGAAAACTTAACAATGGCTTCTCCAGATATGGGAGGAACAAAAAGAGCCAATGCCTATGCTAAATTTTTGCATGCAGAAGTTGCTGTTTGCTACAAACAACGCAAAAAAGCCAATGTAATAGAAGATATGTTTTTGATTGGAGATGTGGAAGGAAGAGATGTAATTATTGTTGATGATATGGTAGATACAGCAGGAACATTAGTGAAAGCAGCAGAAATAATGAAAGAAAAAGGAGCGTTGAGCGTTAGAGCTATTGCAACTCACCCTATCCTTTCTGGCGAAGCATACCAACGAATACAAAATTCTCAATTGACCGAATTAATAATAACAGATTCTATTCCTTTATCCCAACAAAGCGATAAAATAAAAGTGATTTCTGTTGCCGATTTATTTTCTCATATCATCAAAAAAGTATTTAATCACGAATCGATTAGTGAATCATTTATTTACTAATTAAAAACCCAATAATAATGAAAACGATAGCTTTAAGCGCAATTAAAAGAACCGAAGTTGGATCTGTAAATGCCAACCAAATCAGAAAAGAAGGAAATATTCCTTGTAATATCTACGGAGTAAATGGAAACACAAATTTCTATGTAAACGAAATAATTTTCAATAAAATAATCAACTCTCCAGAGGTGTATTTTGTTGATTTAGATATTGATGGAAAAAAACACAAAGCCATAATCAAAGAAGTGCAGTTTCATCCCGTTACTGACAAAACACTTCATGTAGATTTCTTGGAAGTATCTAAAGAAAAACCTGTTAATGTTACATTACCTGTTAAAACAATAGGAACATCTAAAGGTATATTAGCCGGTGGGAAATTAAGAATGGTAACAAGAAGGCTTAAAGTAAGAGGTTTGGTAGAAGATCTTCCTGAATTTATTGAAATTGATATCACTAATATAAAAATAGGTCAATCATTTAAAGTTGGAGATTTGAATATAAAAGGACTTACTTTCTTAGATGCTGCAAACGCAGTTGTTGTTGCTGTTAAAATGAGTAGAGTTGCTACAGTTGTTGATGATGATGAAGAAGTAGTTGAAGATTCAGCCGAACAAGGTGCAGAAGCTTCTGCTGAAGTAGAGGCTGCTCCTGCTGAATAATAAAAATTATTCTTATGAAGTATTTAATAGTAGGCTTAGGTAATATTGGCTCTGAATACGAAAATACGAGACATAATATAGGTTTTAAAATAGTGGATGCCTTAGCAAAGGCATCCACTATTTTTTTTGAACCTAATAAACTTGGCGATACAGCTACGATTAAATTTAAAGGACGCACATTAATCCTACTTAAACCTTCTACCTACATGAATTTGAGTGGGAAAGCGGTTAATTATTACCTCCAACAAGAAAAAATAAAACAAGAAAATTTATTAATTATTACTGATGATATTGCCCTGCCTTTTGGCACACTCCGGTTAAAAGGAAAAGGCAGTGATGGCGGACATAATGGACTCAAAAACATTATTCAAATTTTAGGAAATGACAACTTTTCCAGGTTGCGTTTTGGTGTAGGTAGTGATTTTGTTAAAGGAAAACAAATTAATCATGTGTTAGGAGAATTTGCTCCCGAGGAACAAAACCTATTGGACGAAAGGCTAGAAAAAACAACAGAACTTGTTAAATCCTTTGCCACAATTGGTTTAGGAAGAACTATGAGTGCGTTTAACAATAAATAAGTATATATTTGCACCTAAACTTTTCATTGAAAAAACCAATAAGCATATCACCCCTCTGTCCGTAGGTACTGTCATAAAAAACAAATAAAAGTCATATTTTTTTTATAATTTTGTTTCAGACGAAAGAAAGCACACTTCGATTCTTCGATGGATGTTTATCTTGTGAAGCTTCGGTA
>JAHYJH010000156.1 GCA_019429185.1 Vicingaceae bacterium | reverse complement strand
GAGAGGCTGAACTGTAAAGTTCAAATTCGAGGCTTTCGATGACTTGAGAATCAGGAGTGTACTAAAGTACATGACTGATTTGAAAGTCGAGAATAACGAAGAAGTTGGACTTTACAGACAGCCTCTAGTTAGTTGTAAAAAATATTCACTCTAAATCCTGTAATGCTTTACAAACAAAGACGAAAATATATGCTTATTGATTGATTAATAATAAACTATTCTTTTCTATTTCAGAGGGTCATTCCATTTTTTATCATTTTTTGTTTTGTCATTATTCACTTTGATGATAGAAAAATGTTGCCATTTGTTTTTAGTTAAAACCAGTGCATCAAACGTATCGAGTGAAGGACCATAATATTCATAAACCCCTTTTAATTTTGAGCTTGCAGGAACTAAATAATCAAAAATAATTCGTTTGTTTTTTGCATCGTATTTTAATGACATAGAATATTCTTTTCCATATTCAAAAATTACCCTACGCTGTGTTTTCTTTTCCATCTTAAATATTGGAGCTCCTAATTTAACCCCTCCATTATCATCAATTACAATTACATCAATAATTTTTTTGTTAGTCAACAAATTGTTTCCGTCCCAACCTAAAACAGTATAATAATTTTCGCCCAATTTTTTTTCATGAATCAAGGTGTAGTACAATGCTCCGAACCACATTTTTTCGGATAAAGTTTTTGTTTCTGCTTTCTCAATTTCATCCGATTTATCGGTAAGTTCAACCAATTTGAAAGTTCCGTCAACTAATTTTAGTTGAAGGAAAGCAAAGTAAGTAAACGTGCCATTGGTGTGTGGCAACGTCCAGTTATATATTTTCAGGTTATTTTCTTTTAAAACACTAATTTTCTCAATGGCACTAAAATCAACTTCAAAAGAAGTGTCGTTTTTAAGAATAAGTAATAGGGTTTCTCTAAAATGATTGTTTGCTATTTCTTTTAATTCATCCGTTTCACTTTCAATAATTTCATTTCCATAGGTATTTAATAATTGCATATTTTCTTGAAAAGCAATAGGGAAATTTTGTGCATAACCACAAAAGAAAATTAAACTTAAATGAAATGAGAAAACAAGTTTTTTTATCATGATATAAAATTAAAAAACCGTGCATAATTTCTCAACTATACACGGTTTTAACTTACAAATATTGTTCTAAAAAATATTATGCGTGAAGTTTGTCTTTTTTAGCCATCAATTCTGCTTCTGTTTCTCTCACATTTTCATCGTCAACACAACAATCAACAGGGCAAACTGCCGCACATTGAGGTTCGTCATGAAAACCTTTACATTCCGTACACTTGTCAGGCACAATATAATAGAAATCTAAACTTACAGGTTCTTGCGTAGCATCTGCATCAACCGAAGAACCATCTCTCAGTTGAAAAGATCCACTAACAGTTGTTCCATCGCTCACTCTCCATTCATCTCCACCTTCATAAATTGCATTGTTAGGACATTCTGGTTCACATGCCCCACAATTAATACATTCGTCTGTAATTATAATTGCCATTGTTTTAAATTTTAATGTTAGTAATTTTACAGGCAAATTTAGGACTTTTATTATGAACTTATCTCAACGAATTGATAGTTTTCAACAGCTTGGTGTTTTTATCAAACAATTTACTGAAAATCAAAAAAATAATGATATTGATACGTTAAATCAGATTTTTCATGATGATTTTCTAAATTTAATAGAAAAACAGAAAAACTATAATGGATGGTTTACTAAAGAAAGCGTGTTGTTGGCATTGCAAGGGATTAGTTTGTGGCTTACTTCAGAAACTCTATATAATTGGGTAAATAAGTATTCTTTTATGGAAAATTATCCTAAAAACATAGGTGTTATTATGGCAGGAAATATTCCTATGGTTGGATTTCATGATATGCTGAGTGTATTAATTACGGGAAATAATTTTGTTGGAAAATGTGCTTCTACAGATAACACACTCATTCAAAAAATTGCAGAAATTTTAATTGTTATAGAACCAGAATTTAATACAAAAATAAAATTTGTTGAACGCTTTCAATCTACAGATAATATTGATGCCTACATTGCTACAGGAAGCAATAACTCAGCACGTTATTTTGAGTATTATTTTGGTAAATACCCTCATATTATTAGAAAAAACAGAAATTCAGTAGCAATTATTCATGAAAATGACAAAAGTGAAGAATTAGCATTGTTAGGAAATGATATTTTTCAATTTTTTGGATTGGGTTGCAGAAATGTTTCTAAACTTTTTGTACCTAAAGGATATCTATTTGCTACTTTTTTTGAAGCTATTATTAGTCAATTTGAAGAAGTTATTTACCATAATAAATACGCTAATAATTATGATTACAATAAGGCGGTATATTTATTAAACAACGAACAATTATTAGATAATAATTTTATTTTATTAAAAGAAGATAAAAGCTTATCATCACCTGTAGGAGTACTTTTTTATGAATATTATGATAACATTGAAGCATTAAGAAAAGAATTAGAAAATAGAAAAAATGAAATTCAATGCATCGTTTCGTCAAAAAACACACCTTTAAATACATTGCACTTTGGAGAAACACAATTACCTAAACTGGATGATTATGCAGATGGAGTAGATACTGTTAAATTTTTAATGAATTTAGCATCTTAAAAAAATTAGTCATGAAAAAAAAAGTTGTACTCCGTTTAATTTTAGTTATTATGTTACAACAGTTTTGTAGTTGCACAGACAGTGCAAAAGTGGATTTAATTGTTCGGAACGCCACAATTTATACCGTAAATCCTTCTTTTGATATGGCACAAGCTATGGCTATAAAAGATGGAAAAATAATTGGAATTGGACCTGAGCATGAAATTTTAAATAAATATGTTTCAGAGCAAATAATTGATGCGAAAAAACAAGCCATTTACCCTGGTTTTATTGATGCTCATTGTCATTTTGTTGGATATGCAAAAGGCTTACAACAAATTGATTTAGTGGGTACTGTTTCCTTCGAAGAAGTGATTGAACGCGTACTTTCTTTTACAAAGAAAACAGATAATAAGTTTCTTTTAACCGACACATCAACTTCTGTTAAATGGATAGTAGGATGGGGATGGGATCAAAACGATTGGGAAAATAAAGCCTATCCAACGAAAGAAAAATTAGATGCACTTTTCCCTGAAACACCTGTTTTTTTAGTAAGAATTGATGGTCATGCCGCATTAGTGAATCAAAAAGCGTTGGATATCAACAACATTACAAAATCAACTAAAATTGAAGGCGGAATAGTTCAATTGAAAAACAATCAGTTAACAGGAATTTTGATTGATAAAGCAATGGAAGTTGTGAAACATAGTGTTCCTAAATTTTCAAAGGAACAATTAACTGAAGCACTGCTTGTTGCTGAACAAAAATTAGTTGCAGTTGGATTAACATCTGTTGATGATGCTGAATTAACGCTCTATGAAATTGAATTGATTGATGAATTGCAGCAACAAAACAAACTTCAACTCAATGTGTATGCCATGATTTCAGCAACACCAGAATTACTCGATTATTATTTAGAAAAAGGACCCTATAAAACAGAAAAACTGAATGTACGTTCATTCAAATTTTATGCTGATGGTGCACTGGGTTCAAGAGGTGCTTGCTTGTTGCATCCTTACAGTGATGCTCCCAATGAATACGGATTGCTTATGAATACGCCTGAATTTTATCAAAAATATGCTCTACTTATAGCCGAAAAAGGTTTTCAAATGAATACGCATTGCATTGGAGATTCTGCCAACAGATTGATACTAAATGTGTATAAAGAAGTACTTAAAACAACCAACGACAAACGATGGAGAATAGAACATGCCCAGTTAATTCATTCTGATGATTTTAAAAAATTTAGTGAAATTAATGTCATTCCATCCATTCAGCCAACCCACGCTACTTCTGATATGTATTGGGCAAAAGATAGGTTAGGAGAGGAGCGAACAAAAAATGCCTATGCTTATCAACAATTATTGAGTGAAAATGGAATAGTTGCACTAGGAACAGATTTTCCTATTGAAGACATAAGCCCCATTAAAACATTTTATGCTGCTGTTTTTAGAAAAGATGTAAAAGGTTTTCCAAAAGATGGTTTTCAACTAGAAAATAGCCTATCGAGAGAACAAGCTTTGAAAGGAATGACAATTTGGGCTGCTATTTCCAACTTTGAAGAAAATGAAAAAGGAAGTTTAGAAGTTGGAAAAAAAGCCGATTTCATTATGCTGGATAAAGATATTATGAAAATAAGTGCAGAGGAAGTTTTGAAAACTAATGTTTTACAAACTTTTATAGATGGTAAATTGGTATTTTCAAATTGAAATAAAAAATAGTTAATTTCAAAAAATGCAATTTTTTTTCATCACAAAAAAAGACGTTGAATTTTCAACGTCTTTTTTTTATTAGTTAACAATTTGAGTGAAATTGTATTATTCTTCTACTTCCACCATTTTAAATGGAACATTGATAATGGCTTGGTAATCTTCGCCTGCTTCTAACATATCTTCGTCATCTTCCTCATAATACCAGTTAATAGTAACCTTGCTATTACCATTAATAGCTTCTAACTTTTTCAACACATCTAACACACATTTAGAAGAACTAGTATTAAAATATTCCAATTGAATATCAACATTAGTGGTTGGTTGAGGGTTTTGATTATAAGCTTCTAATCCTTCAATTAGAGGTTTATAAAACTCAATAGAATTTTCAGGAATTGATCTTCCTCTTAATAATAAATAACCTTCTGATGGTTTAAACTCAACAGTTGGTGTTTTAGGAGTTCCTTCTAGTGTAATTACTTCCATATTTTTTTTTTTAATTGTTATGCGTTTTCTTTTTCTTCTTTTGTTTTTTGGGCTACTTTAACATTTAAGCTAAAAAACGAAAATCTATTATCTACTTTATCAAATCTGTATTCTAATTTTTTTCCAGATTTTCTTGCAATATCTATCATACCAAGCCCACCGCCACCTTTTGTTGACATTTCTCCATTATTAAGAACCTCTTTGTAGTATGTTTTAAGTTGAAGTGTATCCATAGAGTTAATAGTGTCTAACCTATTTTTCATAGGAGGTACATTTTCATTCATGATGTAATTTCCTGTCATTATTGAATATTCATCATCTTGTTTTTTTATCATGAACAATGCACTCTTTTCATTCATAGGTGTTGATAAATCATCATTTTCTAAATGATGATATAAATTTTGTAAACATTCCACTAAAATATTGTAAACTTTCTTTTTAATTATAGGAGGTTCATCCAATGTTTCCATCTTTGACTCCATAATTTGAAGAATAGATGTAAGTAAATCGGAAGTTACTTCCCCTTTGAAAGAAAGTAGTATATTACCTTCTTCCATTTTAGTGTAAAAATCATGTATATTCTCCATCAACTAAAATTTTCGATTCCAAAGATATTAATTCAAAGTTATTTTACAAGAATTAATAGCAATTTTTTTAATTTAATATGTAAAGTTAAATAGGGTTTGCTGAGAAAGTTGCATTACGGCACAACAAATAAGTACAATTTTTTGTTTCCACAACATAGTTTAATGATAATATGGCTGTAAAACGATTTATAGCAGCTAAAATTGTGCGATACG
>JAHYJH010000018.1 GCA_019429185.1 Vicingaceae bacterium | reverse complement strand
ATTAAAATTCAGCTCACAGAAAAACAGAAATCTAAAGAAAAACAGAGCTAAAATTTTTCAGAAAAGACTAATTTTACGCTGAAAAATAAATTTTAAAACAACAAATTAATTCCTTGCGGATTTAAGGGTATATTTAACCAAATACATGTGTGTTGTGTTAGCATTGCCCATTGCAGAGAGTGCTGTTCCACTTTTTATATCAAAATTTACGGCAGTTGAGCCATTGTTTACATACCCCATCATATAGACGTTTTCATTATTGTCTAACCCTAATCCATAAGGCAAATCAGAACCTCCACCGCCAGGACTACCGCCAGTATAACACCAAACCATTGCACCCGTGGAAGCATTATATTTTCCAAGAAAAAAATCGGCTGCAGAACTAGCACCACTTTGTCTGTAGTTAGTTCCTGCATCAGGGTCAAAATCTAAACCTGGTGCAGACGAATAGGTAAAACTTCCTGCTACATATAAAAATCCATTCTTTTCTGCCATAGCTAATGGACTATATCCTGTTGTACTGTTAGGACTCCCAAATTTTTTGGTCCATTGTAAATTACCTAATTTATCAAATTTGGAAATAAAACCCATTTGTTCGTGTGTGGTTGTTTCTATAGCACCAAAAAAAGTAACCTGAGGTGCGGGTTGATCATCAAAAGAACCACCAACATACACATTTCCAGTAGCGTCAGTAGTCATTGCATGAGCATCAATATCATCATTTACATTTGAAATTTGTCTAAACCATTGTAAATCTTGAGAATACAGTGATTGGGACAATGCAAGAAAAGTTATTAGTAGAAATTTTTTCATGTGTTTATATTTATTTGTTTTTTATCGGGATGGAACTTACTTTATAATCATTCTCTTGTGTGAGGAACTTTTACTCATGGTCGTTTCATGATATTATATTTTAATTTCATTCACTCTGACTCAGTTTGTAGTAAATTTATCATTTATATCTTTTTCAATTATAAATTAGTGTATATTTATTAAAATATTGTTTTATATCTAACTTGTAATATTTAGTGTCTGTCCATAAAGTCGAGAGTTTGGTTCAGAACCGAGCGAAGTGAGCTCATGAAAACCTTTAAAAACAATAGATACTTTGAATAAATCGGACATTATGGACAAACTCTATTTAGTAAATAATTATATTTTATTATTATAAATTATTGTAAATTTGTTTTATGTCTAAATCTGATTTTGTTTTTGAGCTAGTAAAAAGTTTAACAAAGAACGAAAAGCGTTTTTTTAAAATTTTTTCTAAACGACATGGCGAAAAAAACGACTTAAAATACCTTCAATTGTATGATATTTACGACTCCTTGGTTAATTTTAATCAAGATACCTTTAGGAAGTTACTCCACGAAAAAGACTTAACTCAAAACCTAAGAAACTTGAAACACCAACTTCATTTTCAGGTTTTACGAAGTTTAAATGCTTACCACTACAAAAAAAGTGTTGAAAATGAGGTGACTAATTATATTCAAAATGCTCAAATCTTATTTGATAAAGGCTTACTTATTCAGGCACAAAAAACAATAGAACAGGCAAAAACATTAGCTAAAAAATATGATTTACAGCTTTATTTATTGGAGTGTTTAAAAAAAGAACAACTTGTCGTAAGAGAGCTGTATGATAGAGGGAAGTTGGAATACTTTGCAACAACAGGGCTTGACGAAGAAAAAAAAATATTAGATGAATACCTACTTTTTTCTCAGACTAACCAATTGAGAAACCAACTTATTTTAGTTAGCAGAGAATCTTACAATTTTTCTGAAGAGGAAGTAACAGATAAACTAAACCATTTTAAACAAACCATTTTAAATTTATCGAACAACAAAAGTGCCTCCTTTCATAATCATGAATTAATCCTTACTACAAAAGCTTATTTTTATTTCTTCTCAGAAGATTATAAAATAGCAACCAAAACACAAGAAGAGTGGCTTGAGTTATATCAAGATAATCCTGAACAGTTGGAAATTAATTTATTAAGCTTTATATCCAACACTTACAATTCATTAGTTGCACATTTTATTCAAAAACAACACTCTAAAGTAGAAGAACGCCTCAAACTTTTAGATTTTTATCGATTTTCCTCTACTAATAGGTTAATTAAACTTAAGCTGTTTACTTACTTAAATATTGGTTTGGCTTTTTATAACCAGAAAGGCGACTTTGAAAAAAGCAGTTCTTACGAAGATAACATTTTCGAGGGATTAGTCAAATATGATACAGCTATCCATATTTTTGCCAAAGTTAGTTTGTATCTGCATTTAATTGTTTCATTTATTGGGTTAAATCAATTCGAAAAAGCAAATCTTTGGACAAATAAAGCATTAAATGAATTGCAGTTTAAAAGCATTTCTATTCAACTATTTATTGTAAAAATTTTGTCTTTAATTATTGCCTTCGAGCAAAAAAAGTTTATTTACTTGAATTTTATTGCAAAACAGTATTTTAATGATATTGATGATGTTAAAAGTAGCTTAACTAGTTTGAAATTATTAATTTGTTTTTTTTATACCAATAAATTTAATGAATTGACAAAAGCTGAAACAAACGAAATGCTTGAAAGATTGAAACTGGATTTGAATGATTTATTTAATGATTCTAATGAGAAATTAATTTTAGACGTTTTTGACGTTTTAAGCTGGATAGATTCTCATCTATATAATCAATCTTATTTATATTTAGTTCAGCTTAAATTTTCTAGCAAAGACTAAATAGAGTCTGTCCATAAAGTCGAGAGTTTGGTTCAGAACTGAGCGAAGCGAACTCACGAACACAACTAAAAAACAATTTAATATTGTGAGTAATGTTCGAGATTGAGGTTTCGATGACTTGAGAACCAGGAGTGTACTAAAGTACATGACTGATTTGAAAGTCGAGAATAACGAAGATATCGGACATTATGGACAAACTCTGAATAAATACGTAGTGAAAAACAAAAAGTTGCATAGAATGTTTCAACTTTATAATGATTAATTTTGTTTTTTATGGGTATAAAACAAGCGATATCAACATTGGCAAAAGCCCCTGGTGTTTATCAGTTTTTTAATGCTGATGGAGTGATTATTTATGTTGGGAAAGCTAAAAACCTAAAAAACAGAGTTTCTTCTTACTTTACCAAGCAACACGAAAACGGAAAAACAGCGTTACTTGTTAAACAGATTGCTGATATTAATACTTTGGTGGTTGGCTCGGAATTGGAGGCATTGTTGCTCGAAAACAATCTCATTAAAAAATACCAACCAAAATATAATATTTTATTAAAAGATGATAAAACCTATCCTTGGATTTGCATTAAAAATGAGCGTTTTCCTAGGGTTTTTTCTACCCGAAATGTGATAAAAGATGGATCGCTCTATTTTGGTCCTTATGCCTCTGTGCGTATGATGAACACGGTGTTGGAGTTAATTAGAAGTTTATACTCTTTAAGAAATTGTACTTTTAATTTATCTGAAGAAAATATTAATGCCAACAAGTTTAAAGTTTGCTTAGAATATCACATCGGAAATTGCAAAGCTCCGTGCGTTAATCAACAAGCGGAAGAGGAATACAAACAAACCATAGAAGAAATTAAGGCAATTATTAAAGGGAATATAAATAGTGTAACAAAACTTTTAAAACCGTTAATGAATTCTTATTCGGAAAAATTAGAATTTGAAAAAGCACAATTAATTAAAGAGAAAATACAAATGTTAGAAAATTACCAAAGCAAATCGGTTGTGGTAAGTCCTACCATTAATGATGTTGATGTTTTTTCTATCGTTTCGGACGAAAACTATGCGTATGTAAACTATTTAAAAGTGATTAACGGTGCTATCATTCAAGGGCATACCATCGAATTAAAGAAAAAATTAGCAGAAACTGATGACGAATTGTTGCAAATTGGAATAGCAGAATTGAGGTTGCGTTTTGATAGTCAATCGAAAGAAGTTATCGTTCCTTTTTTACCAGATTTAGAAGATGAAAGTATAAAATTTATCGTTCCACAGCGAGGCGATAAAAAAAAGTTGTTGGAACTTTCGGAACGCAACGCAAAATATTACAGATTAGAGCGAAAAAAACAACAAGCCAATGTTAATCCAACCAAACATTCCGACCGTATTTTAGAAAAGTTGCAGAAAGATTTGCGTATGCCCGAAAAACCAATGCACATTGAGTGTTTTGATAATTCTAACATACAAGGAACTAATCCTGTGGCGGCTTGTGTTGTTTTCAAAAATGCTAAGCCAAGCAAAAAAGACTACCGTCATTTCAACATAAAAACGGTTGAAGGACCAGATGATTTTGCATCGATGACCGAAATTGTTTTTAGAAGATACAAACGCTTGCTTGACGAAAAGCAATCTTTACCTCAATTAATTGTGATAGACGGAGGGAAAGGTCAACTTAATGCCGCTTTAAAAAGTTTAGATGATTTAGGTTTGCGAAATAAAATTACCATCATAGGCATTGCCAAACGGTTGGAAGAAATTTATTTTTCAAATGATTCGGTTCCTTTGTATTTAAACAAAACTTCAGAATCGTTGAAACTTATACAGTATTTAAGAGATGAAGCACACCGTTTTGGAATTACGCATCACCGCAACAAACGATCTAAAGCTGCTATTAAATCAGAATTGTCCGAAATAGAAAGCATTGGTTACAAAACCACTCAGCAATTGTTGTGGAAGTTTAAATCGGTAGTTCGTATTAAAAAAGCTACTTTGCAAGAATTGGAACAAGTTGTCAGCAAAAAAAGAGCAAAAGTGGTGTTTGATTATTTTGATAAAAAGTAGAAAGTTTGTCAATGGTGAATGGTGAATGGTGAATGGTGAATGGTGAATGGTGAATCAAAACTTGTCTTTTTTAGCGAGTAATAATTTATACAGCATATCTCTGGCTCTAAAAAGTTGAGCTTTAACTGTTCCTAAGGGTAATTCAGTAGTTTCAGCTATTTCCTCATAAGTAAGTTCTCTAAAATAACGTAGCACAATCAATTCTTTATAGCGTGGTTTAAGTTGATCAACAATTTCTCGCATAATTCTGATTTTTTGTTTTCGAATAATACGTTCTTCGGGGTCTAGATTAGATTCCTTAATATCAAATGTAGATTGATTGCCTTCACTATCTTCAAAACCTTTGTCTAAAGAAAAAGTAACCATCTTTTTCTTTCTTATAAAATCGATACAATTGTTGGTGGCAATTCTGAAAAGCCAAGTGCTAAATGCAAAATCAGGAGTGTATTGATGTAAACGGTTAAAGGCTTTTCCAAAAGCTTCAATGGTTAAATCATCAGCATCATCTTGGTTTTTAACCATTTTTAGCATCATAAAAAAAATGGAATCTTTATATTTTTGCAACAATTCAGCATAAGCTTTTTCGTCTTGAAAATCTCTAGCTCTGATAACAAGTTCAAAATCAATTTGAGCTTTTGGAGATAAATGATTGCTTAGTTCCATTTTATTTTTTTAATTATAAATGTTGAAATTACTAAAAAAGGATTGAATAAAATAAAAAACAATTCAAAAAATGGTAAAAATAATATCAGGTCTAAACCACCAATTTTTTTTGCGGAGAGCCTAAAAATAATAAGTTGAGTGACAAATCGAATAAGAAAAAGACTAATAATTAGATAGATAGTAGGAGGATGAAAAAGCAATATAAAAAATAATCCTATAAAAATAGTTTGAGAAAATATAATGCTTCCGAGCAGTATTTGATGTTGAATTTTATAATGAGACCCACTTAAAAAATGTCTTCTTTTTTGACGAATCCAGCTTTTGTAAGTGGTTTTTGGAACAGAAATCGTTTGAGCATCTTCATCTATGCAAATTTGTGTGTTTTGGTTTGTGGCTACTTCGTTTACAAATAAATCGTCATCGCCCGAAAGTATATGTAAATGCGATGAAAATCCTTTGTTACTAAAAAATAAGTCTGAATGATAAGCTAAATTTCTGCCAACTCCCATGTATGGTATTTTTGCTAATGCGAAAGAAAGATAATGTATTGCCGTGTAAAAAGTTTCAAAACGAATGAGCTTATTTAATAATCCAGGTTGTTTTTCATAGTTCCCAACACCCAGCATAATTTTTTTGTTTTCAGCGTAGCAGCTCATTTTTGCCAACCAATTCAATGATGCAGGCTTGCAATCTGCATCTGTAAGTAAAACCAAGGGGTGTTTTGCTGCTTTTAGCCCCAATGTCAGGGCAAATTTTTTATTACCATAAAAACGATCGCTATCAGGTACGGTTACAATTTTTAAATTTTTGTGTTGTAAGGTAAATGCTTTCAACACATCTTGCGTATCGTCAACAGAACTATCATTGACAACAATTACCTCAAATTCAGGGTAATTTTGTTTTAATATTAGTGGCAAAAAGTTTAGTAGATTTTCTCTTTCATTTTTAGCACAAACGATTATTGAAATGGGTGCTTGCTCTTTTTGAATTGGTTCTATTGATTTATAGAAAGCAATACGGGAAAAGAAAAATAAAATGATAAAAAGTTGAGTGATAAAAGCAACTACATAAAATAGAACCAAGTAATCCCATAATGATGAAGGAGGTATAAACGAAAAATTGTTATTAATAAGTTCTTCCATATTTTATTCGCAAATCTCAAAAGTAAGATGTATCTCCATTCTAAATAATTATCTTTGGCGAAGTTTTTAGCTAAAGATAGTTAATAAAGTAGGAAACAGATGAAATTCAAATTAGAAAAAAAAGATTTACAATCAAAAGCAAGAGCAGGAGAAATTACAACCGAACATGGCGTAATTAAAACACCTATTTTTATGCCTGTAGGAACAGCAGGAACAGTAAAGGGAGTACATCAACATGAGTTAAATTCAGACACAAAAGCACAAATTATTTTAGGAAATACCTATCATTTATATTTAAGACCAAAGTTAGAAGTAATTCAACAAGCAGGAGGATTACATCAGTTTATGAATTGGGATAAACCTATTCTTACAGATAGTGGCGGATATCAAGTTTATTCGCTTTCGGCTCGTAGAAAAATAAAAGAAGAAGGAGCAACATTTGCTTCCCATATTGATGGTTCAAAACACTTGTTTACTCCAGAAAATGTAATGGATATTCAACGAACTATTGGTGCCGATATTATTATGGCTTTTGATGAGTGTACACCTTATCCGTGCGATTATAAATATGCGAAAAATTCGATGCACCTTACACATAGGTGGTTAAAGCGTTGTTGCGAACGCTTTGATGAAACCGAACCTCATTATGGATACAATCAAGCATTATTTCCTATTGTTCAGGGAAGTGTGTATAAGGATTTGAGAAAACAATCAGCCGAAAAAATTGCTTCTTTTGAAAGAGAGGGCAACGCTATTGGTGGTCTTTCTGTTGGAGAACCTGATGATGAAATGTATGAAATGTGTGATATAGTAACTGATATTCTCCCAGAAGATAAACCTCGTTATTTGATGGGTGTTGGTACTCCAATTAATTTGTTGGAAAACATTGCATTAGGAATAGATATGTTTGATTGCGTGATGCCTACAAGAAATGCTAGAAATGGGATGTTATTCACTAAAAATGGGTTCATCAATATCAAAAATAAAAAATGGGAAGCAGACTTTTCCCCCCTTGATGATGAAGGTACAAGCCACGTTGATAGCTTTTATTCTAAAGCCTATCTTCGTCATTTAATTATTTCTAAAGAAATTTTAGGAGCACAAATTGCTACATTACATAATTTGTCTTTTTATTTGTGGTTGGTTAATGAAGCACGTGAGCACATTTTGTTAGGTGATTTTACAACCTGGAAAAATAAAATGGTAAAGCAACTAGCTGCCAGACTTTAATAATAAATAAGAAAAGTAAAATGGGAAATTGGCAATGTGCGTTTACCTTTTCCCTTGAGGGTTTGAGATTAAGAGGAAAATCTGCGAGGCAGATTTGGAATTTTTTACAAAGGGTGAAATGTGAGGATAGAAGACCGAATACTCGAAAATAAGAAATAAGAAATTTGAAAAAACTAGATATCTATATCATAAAAAAATTTTTAGGAACCTTTTTTTTTACTATCCTTCTTATAATACCTGTTATTGTAATTTTTGATTTATCTGAAAAACTTCAGGATTTTATTGAGAAAAAAGCACCCGTTTCCGGTATTTTTTTTGATTACTATATCAACTATGTTCCTTATTTAGTAAATCAATTAAGCCCATTATTTATTTTTATCTCAGTAATATTTTTTACTTCAAAAATGGCAAGTAATTCCGAAATTATTGCCATTCTATCCAGTGGAATTAGTTTTAACAGGTTACTCCGTCCTTACATTATTGCATCCATTTTACTAACCCTATTCACATTTTATTTAAATAACTTTTTAATACCCGATTCCAATAAGAAGCGGTTGGCTTTCGAAGAAATTTATTATAGAAATACGTTTAGAAATTTTGATAGAGATATTCACATGCAAATTAGTAAAACAACGTATATTTATATGACAAGTTTTAATGCTGAAATGAATGTAGGAATGAATTTTTCAATCGAAAATTTTGACAATAATGGTGAACTTAATTATAAATTACTTGCTGATAATGTTATTTGGGACAGCATTGCTCAGAAATGGACTATACATAATTATTATGAAAGACACATAAAAGGGTTAGATGAAATTGTTACATCGGGTTTGCGAAAAGATACTGTAATTAATTTAAAACCAGAAGAATTTAAACGCAGAAATAGCTTTGTTCAGACGATGGATTTTTTTAAATTAAATGAGTTTATTGAAGAAGCACAGTTCAAAGGCTCAGAAAAAGTAACAACATATTTAGTAGAACGACAAACACGTTTAGCTTATCCATTCGCAACATTTATTCTTACCATTATTGGGGTAGCTGTTTCGAGCAGAAAAGTAAGAGGAGGGATAGGAATGCACATTGGAGTAGGGTTGTTAATTAGTGCAGCCTACATTTTGTTTATGCAAATTTTCACATCTTTTGCTTTAACTTCTGGAGCATCTATCTTTATTGCCGTTTGGACGCCTAATATTCTTTTTGGTATTCTCGCTATCTATCTGTTGAAAATAGCTCCAAAATAACAGGTGATTATTTTTTATGCTTATCCGTTTGCTTACCTAAATAAGTTCCAATGGTTTGAAAATCAATTTGATTACCCCAAACCCTAAAGGGAGCAAATTGATTTTCTTTACACCCTTTAGGGATGGGGTAATGGAAAGAAATCAATTACCAAAATAGGTAAACAAACGGATAAGCATATTATTTTTTAATAATTAACTTTTCTGTTTGAGACAAACGGTTGTTGATAAGCACATCTATAAAGTAGATTCCATCGCTAAGAATTGATTCTTTTAAGGATAAAATCAATTTATTATTTCCTACTTGAGTAGTTCCTTTATATAATTGGTTAATTTTTTTTCCGTTTATATCAGTCAGATCAATGGTTATACTTGAGGATTTTAATGCTTCAAAATCTAAAATAACATATTCTTTTGCAGGATTAGGAAAAAGAGTGAAATTTATGGGATTCGATTTAATTTCTTCAATTCCAACTAACAAATTATCCTGATATTCTATTTGAGAACCTCCAGCAGTAGTTGTAATTTTTAGTACGGGAACGCCAGAACCAGCAGCCAACCATTTGTATTCAATTTGTTGTGGTCTTGGAAAGCTCATTCCTATTCCAAACTGAGAGGTGTAAAGCGTATCCGTAATGTTTAAAATAGATTTTACTCTTAAGCAATTGAAAGTTCCTAAAGGAGTAATCACACTTCCCCAGCCATCAACAGTGTCAATACGCTCTTGAGATTGACCATAATCGCCAATTGTTGGTATGGAAACTAAAAATTCAGAATAAGAAATATTATTGTTGTTGTAGTTGAGCGGAAAAACATATTGCACATCAACAGGAATTCTTCTTGTTGATGATGGAACACCATTAATGTTAGCTCCAAAACCAACATTGGCATATTGAGAAGTAGCGTTTTTATAAAAATCAAACAAATCAGTCATTGAAACCACTTGAAAATTGATGTCATTTCCTTTTATTGCGTAACTTGCTTTATGGTTTGGATAAAGCAAAATGTTATTGAAGTAAAATTGATAAGCAAAAGGCGTTGAGGTTACAGCAACAAAAGTATCAGAACGCTGAATTGTTGCTTGAAGTTGAGAGTAATCCCATAAAAAATTAGTTCCTGTAAGAGCAGGGTTATTTCCTTGTAAATTAGTGGTAATGCTCATGTGGTAAATGTCATTTACCGAAGGCATATCATTGTCGCTGATTGTAATTTGAGCAACTAAATTAACTGTAATAAATAATGATAAAATTAGAGCGTAGCTTCTTTTCATGGTTAAATAAATTAGTAATAATTAACTTGTGGAATAAACAATAAAAGTATAAAAAAAACCGATTATATAGCATATAATCGGTTTTTATTTGTGGAGTCGGAGGGATTCGAACCCTCGTCCAAACAAGGAATCAATACGCTTTCTTCATGTTTAGTCTTTAATTAATTGTTAGGTATAAAACAGGCTAAAGACAGCCAATTTTAAACTTAAGCTTCTTGTGTTTCGCCAGTAAATTGAAGCATTTTACTTAGCTAGTTCAAAATTTTGAAACCTCGAATACAACAATTAATGAACAGAACTGTTGAGAGATTAATGGTGCTTACCCTCTAAGAGTAAGTATTAAGTATAATCCGACTTGGTCGAGATTACGCAGCCATTGCATAGTTATTTTCGCCAGTTAGCGATTCGAGAGCCGATATTTACGAGCCAACTCACAATGCTCGACATGCTTACATATCCATTCATCTTGCTGTCAAAACCAAAAACGACCCCAAAATGTTATCAAAGAACTTTAACAAAGTTAGTCATTTTTGATTCAAGTTGTTGAATTATTCCTAATAATTTAGAGAGATATTACTTACATTTGTGCCTTTAAATAGGTAAAAAATGAAGATAGGAGTATTAAAAGAAGGAAAAACACCACCAGACGAGCGTGTGCCATTATCACCAGTTCAGTGCAAAGAAATTTTGGAACATTTTCCATCCATTTCGCTCGTAGTTCAGTCAAGTGCTATCAGACGATTTTCTGATGAAGAATATATCGCACAAGGTGTTGAGGTGGTCGATGATTTGAATGATTGCGATGTGCTTATGGGTGTGAAAGAAGTCCCTATTAACGATTTAATTCCAAATAAAACCTATTTATATTTCTCTCATACCATTAAAAAACAAGTTTATAATCGAAATTTATTAATTGAAATGATTAATAAAAAAATTCGGATGGTTGATTATGAAGCATTAACCAATACATCAGGTGTTAGACTAATAGGTTTTGGTAAATATGCCGGAATAGTTGGATGTTACAATACATTTTATGCGTTTGGAAAACGAACAAAGTTGTTTGATATTAAACGAGCCTATTTATGTGCGGATAGAAATGAAATGGAACAAGAACTTTCCAATATTGCATTACCCAAAAATTTTAAACTTGTGATTACTGGTGATGGCAGAGTTTCTAGTGGAATTATTGAAATTTTAACTAAGTTAAATATGCAACAGGTAAGTGCAGAAGATTTTTTGAAAAGTAATTTTGATAAACCTGTTTTTACTCAATTATCTGTTCTTGATTACAACAAACGTAAAGATGGAAAACCTTTTTCTAAGAAAGATTTTTATGAAAGACCTCAAGAATTTGAATCTAACTTTTTGCCATTTGCTCAGGTAGCCGATATGTACATAACGGGTCATTTTTGGGATAACAAAGCCCCTTTTATTTTCTCAAGAAATGACGCTAAATTACCCAGCTTTAAAATAAAAGTTATAGGAGATATTAGTTGTGATATCAACGGCCCTATTGCATCTACACTTCGCCCTTCAACCATTAAAGAGCCTTTGTATGGATACAATCCTATCACTGAAAAAGAAGTTGCTTTTGATGATGTTGATGCAATAACAGTTATGGCTGTTGATAACTTACCTTGTGAATTGCCAAAAGATGCTTCGGCTGATTTTGGTAGAGAATTTATTGATAAAGTGCTACCTCATTTAATAGATGATAATGAAGATATAATTAAAAGAGCAACTATATGTGAAAACGGTGATTTAACTTCCAAGTATGAATACTTGAGGGATTTTGTTAAAGAAGAAAGTCCAGTAAATCTTAAATAACAAATAACAAATAACAAAAAACAAATAACAAAAAACAAATAACAAATAACAAATAACAAAAAACAAATCGTAATTCGTAAATCTAAAATCTAAAATCGTAAATCATTTTCGTTTTATTATCCATTTTCCAATCACTCGTTTAATTAAATAAGCAACGTATTGGATTTTAATATGAACTTCAGCATCAAATTTTGTTTCCATGGGGATACGTTGAAGATTCGTTTTAACACTATCTTCTTTTAAACCAGCACTTCCAAAGGTTAAATCTATTTTATTTGCTATCGCATCAAAAAAGGATTTTTTCACTTTATCGTCAGTAAATGGAAAAGAAAACACGTTGTAATCAAGTTTAAATTGAGATGTAATTAGTTCAATACTTGACAAAGTTTGCTCTAGTTGTTCTTCCAAAGTCAGCTCACTATACAAAGGGTGGTTTTTGCTATGGGCACCAAAAGTAAATCCTTGATTGATTAACTCTTGAATTTGAACACTTGTTAAATAAGGTTGGTGAGCCGTTAAATAATCTTCCCAACGAATATCAAAAATTTTTGCTAATTCATCCAATTCATTTTCTTGATGGTAAGAAAAATCCAATACATTATCAGCCGTTAATTCATCAGCTAGAATGCTTGCTTTGTATCTAAAAAACAACGCTTTATTATCAATAAAATTACTATTTAGAAAAACCGTAGCGGGGATTTTTTTTTCAACCAAAATAGGAGCAACAATGTGATAAAACTCACTTAAACCATCATCAAAAGTAAGGTGGAAACAGTTTTTTTGAAGAGGAAGATTATTTTTTTTTATTTCGATAAGTTCTTTTAAAGAAATTGGTTCAAAGTGTTTTAAAAGATAATCTAAATCTTTGCGAAAGGAAGAAATGGATTTATGTGGATATAAATTAGCTATGTGAGTTGGGTTGTTGTTACTAACAATATGATAAAAGGGTAGAATTAGTTTTTTTCCACTTAAACGGATGAGTTGTTTATGTGAAAACAAAAAAGCACCTAGTTGAGCAATATTTAAAATAAATTTTTTAATAGCGTAATAATTTTAGTAAAGGATGATTCGTTTTACTTATTTCAAAGTAAGGAACTTGCTTGCCGCCAAAATTAGCGAAATAACGGTGTACATTTTCAACCATTGAGCCTTCAAAATTAAATTTTTGACTATTTAAAAGAGCTGTTCTTTTAATAGCTTCCCAAAGCAATAAAGAAATTGCTCCAGAAGTTTTAAATTTCGTGTTACTTGCACCTTGAAGGTAATATGCACTTTCTGCATCCCAAACATAAAAAACAGCTGCATGAATTGTGTTGTCTTTATCTTTAGCTAAAAGTATTTTTCCTGTTTCTTTGTTAGAAAAATAACCATAGATTGTTTCTAATGTTTTTAATGAAATTGGATAAGTTGAGTTGTTTTTCTCTTTATAAACCAACACTTTTAACTGGTATAAATCTGAAATAGAGGTTGCTTCTTCAATAAAAAGTGCCTTTTCTGCTTTTTGAATTTCTCTTCTTGTGTTGTTATGAAAATTAGCATAAACTTCATCTATGGGCAAACTTGTGTCGAGTATAAATGTATAACGAGTAGTTTGCTGATAACCTTTCCAATAAAAAGGAAGCCAATTAGTAAAATTAGGATGAAATTGTTGCCTAAAAAGAGCAACATCAGGAAGTTGTTCAATTATTTTTGAAATAACTTCTTTCTCAAAGCCTATTTTGGTGTTGTATTTTTGATTTGTAGGATAATTTATCCAAATACCTTGATAAGGGATTAAAAATTCAGGTCTTATTACGTTAAAACCTTTGTTTTTATGAATAATAAAAGGCATTATACCCATTACAACGCCACCTTTTTCAACTAAAATAACATCCCAGTTATTACCATAAATGGTTTGATAATACGCATAGTCGAAAAAATAAGGCAGGTTTTTGTTGTCAGAACAATATTGGCTAAACAATGCTTTATTACTCATTTTTTTACGCTATAATTCAGTGCTTTAAGTAAGTAGGAATTGGTTTTACTAATATCAAAATAAGGGGTTTGTATTCCTCCAAAACCTCTAAAAAAAGATTCGACAGGCTCAATAATTCCTCCTTCAAAATCAAATGATTTTGCTTTTGAAGAAGTGTTTTTTATGGCTTCCCAAATTAGTAATGATGAGGCTCCCGAATAGTTTATTTTTTTATTGTTAATAGATTGAAGTAAATATGCAGCAAATTCATCCCATACATAAAAAATGGAGGAACAAACCACTCCATCATTGTTTTTAGCCACTAATATTTCGCCAGAATGTTGTTCAAATGCAAAATTAATAACTCGCTTTAAACCTGTTAAATTTGAAGGATTTAAGTTGTTGTTTTCACTTTTAAAAGCAATAAAATCATCAATGGACGTTGATTTACATACTGAAAATTTTTTTTCAGCTTTTTTAATACTATTTCTTGTTTTGTCTTTAAAGTCATTAAAAACAACATCCAAATTAGAAATATCTTCTATGATATAGGTATAACGAGTGGTTTGACGATAGTCTTTCCAATAAAAAGGTAACCAATTCGTAAAATTAGGATGAAATTGTTGATTAAAAAAAGCAACTGTTGGAAGTTGGTTAATGATGTTGGTAATTACCTCTTTTTCAAAACTTATTTTTGTTGCATTTTTTTGATTATCAGGATAATTTATCCAAATACCTTGGTAGGGAAACAATAATTCGGGATTAATTTTTTTAAATCCAAATTTACTTCTTAAAACAAAAGGCATAACACCAACAATGTTTTCGCCTCTACAATCGAGAATAACATCCCAATTATCTCCAAAAAGTGTCTGATAATAGGTGTATCTGTAGAATAAAGGAATGGAATTATTACCTTCACACCATATTTTATATTTTTCTTTATTGGAGTTCATTAAACCTTTAAATTTAAATCAAAATTACCTTTTTAAATAAAAAGACAATCTATAAAAGTTAATTTAATAATTTTGCCCCCTCAATTAAAAATTGATAATGGATAATTTGAAAACTGAAGACCGATCATTGACCATTGACCATTGACCATTGACCATTGACCATTGACCATTGACCATTGACCATTGACCATTGACCATTGAAAAACTAAAACTATGAGAGAAATACAATTTAGAGAAGCATTAAATGAGGCTATGTGTGAAGAAATGAGAAAGGATGAAACAATTTTTTTAATTGGAGAAGAAGTAGCTGAATATAATGGAGCATATAAAGTAAGCAAAGGAATGTTGGACGAATTTGGAGCCAAAAGAGTGATAGACACTCCAATTGCCGAAAATGGATTTACAGGAATTGCTGTTGGTGCAGCTATGAATGGATTAAGACCCATTGTTGAGTATATGACATGGAACTTTTCATTGGTAGCCATTGATCAAATTGTGAACAATGCAGCAAAAATGCATAATATGTCTGGAGGACAACTAACCATTCCTATTGTTTTTAGAGGAGGGACAGGCTCAGCTGGTCAGTTAGGAGCAACACATTCTCAAGATTTTGCAAACTGGTATGCTAACTGTCCTGGATTAAAAGTGGTTGTCCCCTCAAATCCAGCCGATGCCAAAGGATTACTAAAAGCAGCTATTAGAGATAACGACCCTGTAATTTTTATGGAATCTGAACAAATGTATGGCGATAAAGGATTGGTTCCTGATGGCGAATACATTATTCCAATTGGTGTTGCTGATGTCGTAAAACAAGGAACAGATGTTACCATAGCTGGATTTGGAAAAATGATGAAATTGGTGAAAACCGCAGCGGAAGAATTAGCCAAAGAAGGTATTAATGCAGAAGTTATCGACTTAAGAAGCGTTCGTCCAATCGACTTTAAAACAATAATAGAATCAGTAAAAAAAACCAACCGATTGGTTTGTGTTGAAGAATCTTGGCCTTTGGGCTGCATTGCTTCTGAAATTGCTTTTAAAGTTCAAAAAGATGCTTTCGATTATTTAGATGCACCTGTAATTAGGGTTACTGGTGCTGATGTTCCAATGAGTTTTTCTCCACCATTAATTGAAGCATATTTACCAAGTGTAGATAAAATCATTAAAGCAGTTAAACAGGTAATGTATAAATAAGTAATTAGGGGTTAGGTATAAGGGATTAGTTATTTGAAAATTTATACACTTACACATTTTCTCCCACAGATTTTGCAAATTTTCGCAGAACTAACTACTAACTACTAACTACTAATTTTCACATCAACACATTTTCACATTAAATATTATTTATATACTTTTGCCGTCCTTAAAAAAATAATTAACAATAATTAATAATAATTAATAATAATTAATAAAACTAATAATAATAAAAAGATATGGGTTCAATGATGATTTACTTGCCAATTGTTATGGCATTGATAGGGTTAGCTTTTATGGCGGCCAAAAGAGCGTGGGTATTAAAACAAGATGCTGGCGATGGTAAAATGAAAGAAATTTCAGATTACATTTATGAAGGTGCATTAGCTTTTCTTAAAGCTGAATATAGATTATTAACTTTCTTCGTTATTGGAGCAAGTATAGTTCTTGCGGGTATTTCATTTTTAGTTCCAACTACACATATATTAATAGTGGTAGCTTTTATTTTTGGAGCATTTTTTTCTGCATTAGCAGGAAATATGGGAATGAAAATAGCTACAAAAACCAACGTAAGAACAACACAAGCTGCTCGTACAAGTTTGCCACAAGCATTAAAAGTTTCTTTTGGTGGCGGTACTGTTATGGGATTAGGTGTTGCAGGTTTAGCTGTTTTAGGATTAACGGCTTTCTTTATTTTC
The DNA here is from genome assembly GCA_019429185.1 of Vicingaceae bacterium. GTDB lineage: Bacteria > Bacteroidota > Bacteroidia > Flavobacteriales_E > Vicingaceae > BRH-c54. The sequence continues at coordinate 23,843 of JAHYJH010000018.1, read as the reverse complement.
TTTTTTCATTATTTTATGAATGGAGTATGGGAATCAGCCATGTTTGATGGTGTTATGAAAACGCCATCAGAATTAATGACTATTGTGTTGGAAACCTTAGCAGGATTTTCATTAGGAGCTGAATCAATTGCCTTGTTTGCAAGAGTTGGTGGAGGTATTTATACCAAAGCTGCCGATGTTGGAGCTGATTTAGTTGGTAAAGTTGAAGCAGGAATTCCAGAAGATGACCCTCGTAATCCAGCTACTATTGCTGATAATGTTGGTGATAATGTGGGAGATGTGGCAGGTATGGGAGCAGATTTATTCGGTTCTTATGTTGCAACTGTATTAGCCGCTATGGTGTTGGGTAATTATGTCATTTTAGATATGAATGGAGCTATTAAAGATGTATTTGGAGGAATAGGACCAATCTTATTACCAATGGCAATTGCTGGTTTCGGTATTTTATTTTCTATTATCGGAACAATGTTGGTGAAAATTAAAAATAACGATGCTAAAGAAAAACAAGTTCAAGGAGCGTTGAATGTTGGAAACTGGGTTTCTATTGCATTAACTGCAATTTCTTGTTTTGTTTTGGTGAAATTTATGTTGCCAGAAACCATGCAAATGGATTTCTTTGGAGAAGGATCAAAAAGCATTTCTTCAATAAGAGTGTTTTATGCAACCATAGTAGGTTTAGTAGTTGGGGGCGTAATTTCATCTGTTACTGAATACTATACTGGTTTAGGAACAAAACCTGTGATGGCAATTGTACAAAAATCAAGTACTGGTGCAGGAACTAACGTAATTGCTGGTTTAGCAACAGGAATGATTTCAACTTTTCCAACCGTATTAATATTTGCAGGTGCAATTTGGGCGTCTTATGCATTAGCTGGTTTTTACGGTGTAGCTTTAGCTGCATCAGCTATGATGGCTACTACAGCAATGCAATTAGCCATTGATGCTTTCGGACCAATTTCTGATAATGCTGGTGGTATTGCTGAAATGAGCGAATTACCTAAAGAAGTTAGAACTCGTACCGATATTTTAGATTCAGTAGGTAATACAACGGCTGCAACTGGTAAAGGTTTTGCGATAGCTTCTGCAGCATTAACTTCATTAGCATTGTTTGCAGCTTATGTAACTTTTACTGGTATTGATGGAATTAATATTTTTAAAGCACCTGTTTTAGCCATGTTATTTGTTGGAGGTATGATTCCAGTGGTGTTCTCTGCATTAGCCATGAACTCAGTTGGAAAAGCCGCCATGGATATGGTGTATGAAGTAAGAAGACAGTTTAAAGAAATTCCAGGCATTATGGAAGGCACAGGAAAACCTGAATATGGTAAATGTGTTGAAATTTCTACACAAGCTGCATTGAGAGAAATGATGTTGCCAGGTGTTTTAACTATTGGATTTCCTATTTTAATTGTTGTGTTGCCTATGTTATTAGGATACGATAATAAATTGATTGCTGAAATGTTAGGTGGTTATATGGCTGGGGTAACTGTTTCTGGTGTGCTTTGGGCTGTATTTCAAAACAATGCTGGTGGGGCATGGGATAATGCCAAAAAATCTTTCGAAGCAGGTGTTGAAATTAATGGCGAAATGACTTATAAAGGTTCTGATGCTCACAAAGCGGCTGTAACTGGCGATACTGTTGGAGATCCATTCAAAGACACTTCTGGTCCATCTATGAATATTTTAATTAAATTAACTTGTTTGATAGGATTGGTAATTGCACCTATTTTAGGTGGGCATACAACTGAATCTTTTGAAGAAAAAGGAACTGAAGTAACCTCTGAGTTAATGGAAGCCTTAGATGCAGAAGAAGTAAAACCAGCAAACGACATAAATGAATTAAAAGGACTATGGATTTTAGATGAAGCTCATGCTTATGTAGATTTTTCTATCCGACACTTATTGGCTACTTCAAAAGGAAGTTTCCAAAAAGTAAATGGCAATGTTGATTTTGATGCGAAAACAATCGAAATTAAATTGGATGTAAATGCTATTTATACAGGAAATCAAAAAAGAGATAAACACTTGAGAAGCGATGAAATGTTTGATGTAGCTAAATATCCATCAATTACTTTTGTTTCAGATAATATTATAATTGAGGACGACCATTATGTAGCAAATGGTAAATTAACGATGTTAAATGTTACCAAAGATGTTGCTTTTACTTTTAATTATTTGGGACAACAAGAAACTCCTTGGGGATTTCCTTCTGCTGCATTTAACGGTAAAATGGTAATAAATAAAAACGATTACGGTTTAACGTATGGTGGAGGAATCCTAGGTGAAGAAGTAACAGTTGAATTCTCTTTTGAATTAAATCCAGAAAAAGAAGAGGTTGTAGATGAAACTGAGAAATAAAACATAATGTAATAGGCTTTTTTCTTAAAAGTTTATTTGAGACAAAGAAATACGGCATATATCTTATGCCGTATTTTTTTTTCTTAATCTTTTCTATATGCCGAAATCAAAAGCTTTCGAGCTAATTTGAACACATTGTTGATGTTTTTTTTATGTTAAAAAAAAGTTATTTTTTTGGTGTTAAAAGACATTTTAGCACAAAATAAATACTTTTGTTTCTGATAATTAACACTGTATAGTTATTAACACCTTGTTTATAACTATTAACAATTGTTAATAAAATAATAAAAAACTTGCATAATTAAAAAAAAATGTTGTAAGTTTGCCCAAGTTTTAAAAAGTAAATTAATTAATAACTAAATTTAAGTTTAACTAAAAACAATTAACAATGAAAAGAAAAGTATTATTTGTAGCTTCATTAATAATAGCTACTGCGACATTCGCTCAAGATGGTTTAACATCTAAAAAAGGAGAAGCAATTTTACCAGAAGCTGGTGATTGGGCTTTAGGTTTTGATGCTGCTCCATTTATTGACTACTTTGGTAATTTTGCTAATGGAACAACTAATAATTCCATGAATGCAGCATGGCAAACTAATGATTTTTCTATTGTAGGAAAATATTACAAAGATGAAACTACTGCTTACAGAGGTAGATTAAGAATAGGATTTGGTTCTACTAGCCAAGAAACTAATACTGATACATCTACAAATTTTGCTCCTGTTTATTTAACTGATGATTTCAAAACTTCTAACTTTAATCTAACTTTAGGTGGTGGTTTTGAAAAAAGAAAAGGTAATACAAGAATTCAAGGATATTATGGAGGAGAAATCTTAATCTCTTTTGGATCAAGTTCTTCTGAAACAGATTTTGATTTACCAGTTAGTGCCACAAACCCAGGTGCTAGAGTAATTGAAACTACAAATCCATCATTTTTTGGTTTTGGATTAAGAGGTTTTCTTGGGGTAGAGTGGTTTATTGCTCCTAAAGTATCTTTAGGTGCTGAATATGGTTGGGGATTAGGTTTCCAATCTATAGGAGAAGGAGAAGTTGAAGTAGAGCAATGGAATGCTGCAACTAGTTCAGTTGATACTGAAACTTTCATTACTTCAGGTAGCGGTTCTTCTTTCCAATTAGATACTGACAACAATGGTGGTGGTATCTTTGGTGGATCAGGACAAATTAACTTAATTTTCCACTTCTAAGAAGTAGAATTTAATAAACTAAAAAAACCCTTGAGATGTATTTCTCAAGGGTTTTTTGTTACCTAAACCTAACAGGTTTCAAAAACCTGTTAGGTTTTATAGTTTGTTAGGAGTTTTATAGTTCCTTTATCATTCTCCCCAACTCCATCATTTCATCTCTTAGTCTGGCAGCCTCTAAAAAGTCTTCTTGCTTGGCAGCCTCTTTCATTCTTTTTTGCGTTTCTTCCAACAATTTTTCCAGTTGAGGCTTGCTCATGTATTGAACTACTGGGTCGGCTGCTACACTAGGTTGTTGACTAATATTATCTAATAAATAGAAATTATCTGGTGAAGCTGATTTGCCAAACATGGTTTTATCGCCACTGGTTTTGCTTTTGTTTAAAGCTGTAGGTACAATGTTGTGTTCTGCATTGTACTGTAGTTGTTTCGTTCTTTTTCTGTCTGTTTCATCCATCGTTTTTTGCATAGATTTCGTAATTTTATCGGCATACATAATCACTAATCCGTTTAAATTTCTTGCAGCTCTTCCTGCGGTTTGTATAAGAGAACGCTCCGAACGTAAAAACCCTTCTTTATCGGCATCTAAAATAGCAACTAACGAAACTTCGGGCAAATCTAGTCCTTCTCTTAATAAATTTACACCTATTAACACATCAAATAATCCATTTCTAAGGTCTCTCAAAATTTCAACACGCTCAATGGTATCTACATCAGAATGAATGTATCGACATCGCAACCCATTGTTATCAAAATATGTGGTTAACTCCTCAGCCATTCGTTTGGTTAATGTTGTTACTAACACACGCTCGTCTTTTTCTGCTCTGCTATTTATTTCTTCCATCAAATCATCAATCTGATTTAAACTCGGACGAATTTCTATAACCGGCTCTAATAATCCTGTTGGGCGAATAATTTGTTCTACTACAATTCCTTCAGATTCTTTTAACTCAAAATCGGCAGGAGTAGCACTTACATAAATGGTTTGGTTTAACAATTGATGGAACTCTTCAAATTTCAGTGGTCGGTTATCCATTGCAGAAGGTAATCTAAAACCGTATTCTACTAAATTTTCTTTACGAGAACGATCCCCACCATACATGGCTCCAATTTGCGAAACCGTTACATGGCTTTCATCAATCACCATTAAAAAATCGTTGGGAAAATAGTCTAACAAACAAAAAGGACGAGAACCCGGAGCTCTCCTATCAAAATAACGAGAGTAATTTTCAATTCCTGAACAGTAACCTAATTCACGCATCATTTCCATATCGTAAGTTACACGGTCTTCCAAACGCTTAGCTTCTGCGTGTTTACCAATTTCTTTTAAAAAAATTAAATGATTAAATAGGTCGTCTTGTATGTCTTTTATTGCCTGATTTAGTGTGTTTTGTGTTGTATTAAAAATGGTTGCAGGATAAATGTTTAAGTAGGTAAAACTTTCAAGTATTCCACCATTAATTGGGTCAAAAGATTCTATTTCTTCAATTTCATCTCCAAAAAAATAAATACGATACGCAATTTCTGCGTAAGCAGGATAGACATCTATGGTGTCTCCTCTCACTCTAAAATTTCCTCGCTGAAAATCGGCTTCAGTGCGAGAATACATTGCCTGCACCAATTGAAGCAAAAATTTATTTCTGCTGATAACATCACCTACTTTAAGTTTTACAATGTTTTCTTTAAAATCGGTAGGGTTACCAATACCGTAAATACAAGAAACGGAAGCTACTATTATTACATCTTGTCTGCCAGAGAGCAATGCGGTTGTTGTACTCAAACGCATTTTTTCAATTTCATCGTTAATAGACATATCTTTTTCGATATACACATCGGTAACAGGCAAATAGGCTTCAGGTTGGTAATAATCGTAGTAGGAAACAAAATATTCTACGGCATTGTGTGGAAAAAATTGTTTGAACTCGCTGTATAATTGAGCTGCAAGTGTTTTGTTATGGCTTAAAATCAAAGTGGGACGTTGAACTTGCTGAATAACATTAGCGATGGTAAATGTTTTTCCGGAGCCTGTAACACCAAGTAATGTTTGTGCTTTAGCTCTTTTTTTTAACCCTTCTATCAATTGTTTGATGGCTTCGGGTTGGTCGCCTGTGGGTTGAAAATCGGATATTAATTCAAATGCCATGAGGCAAAATTAAGGATTTGTTTGATGGAACTATAAAAAAACCTGACAGGTCTTTAAGACCTGTCAGGTTTAAGTGATTAGATTTCTTTGATTTCAAGTAATAAGTAATTCATAAGCTATTCCAAGTCCTTTATGAAGTGATTTAATCATTTTTAGAGTTAGTTCTCGCTTCTTATTCAACACTTCGCTAACTAAACTTTTGCTACCAAAATATGAAACAAGGTCTTTGTTTTTTATCTTGCAATTCTCAAGTATTGACCTTTTGCTAAGATCAAGTGTTCTCAAATTTAATTTTCTCTATTAAATCTTTGAAATATTCAGGATTCCAAATAGTTAAAATAGCATCATTTTGGATAAACCTAACAACATCCTCTTTAATATTGCTAAAAGAAACTGATTTGATTTTGGTATCTAATAGCTCGAGAATCTGTTCGTTAGAAATGCTATCTTCTTGCCAGTCATTTGTATCTTTTGCCCTAGTTAAAAAGTGATTTACATCCAAAGGAATTCCTTTTTTGATATACCATTCTAAGTCATACCAATCCCTTCCTTTAACTCTATTTTTCCACTTTCTAAATAGCAGAGCATGCATTTTACCTGCAAATAAACTTGGTTTGGTAAAACATTTCACGTAAAAAGAAAATGGACGGAGTAATAACTTTTCTTCAGTTTTGAAATTTAATGATGGCTGTCGATCAACTTCTATTTTTATTTTCAACGTCTTGTTAGAACGCACTCCAATCTCTTTGATGATGTCTTCTAGTACAATTTCTTGCCAAATTGTTTCAGCTTTCAGAAAAGCAGAATCAATAGCTGTTTGGTTAGTTTTTTTCTTTTCCTTAATACCAACAGTCAGTCCCAATGACTTAAATTCATATATAATCGCTTTGAAATATGGCTCAATTGAAAAATTAGAATCAGGTTTAAGTAAAGAAAAATCCAAATCTTCTGAATATCTATCTAACCCATAAAAAATCCGGAGAGCGGTTCCTCCGTAGAAAGCTGCTTTCTCAAAAAAATCAGTTCTTGATAAACCTGCCAAAGTAATTTCTTGCATTATCTCTCGTAATGCAGCTACCATTTCTTCTTCATTTTGAGGATTATATTCGGCTATCCACTCTTTTATCATAATTCTATCAGCGTTTTAATTAGCATTTTTAGACTACTTTTTTTAGGAGCATTTTTAATCCATAATTCCATAACTTTCGTGTCTAATGTGCCTAATACTTCACTATCCATACGAAGATCTTCCAGTAAAAATTCTCGTGTTTGTTTGATGCTTCTAAGATAAATTTGGGGTGTAAGCACAACTTTGTCACACAAAGCTTTTTCAGGTGAGGCAACTAACATGGTTTGCTTAGGTGAATATTTTATGTTTTTTATTCCATAAGAATAATAAGGAATCTTTAATTGTTGGTAATTAAATCGTCCAACAGGAGTTTTATATAACTTTGAAGTTTTTATGGTTACTGAACTTATTTCATAAGCTCTTTCTGGTATCATGTTCCAATAAGACAATGCAGACTCTAATGATACATAACTCGGCCCTCTAAGGTGATTCGCTATTAGAAAAGGTTCTGGTGTTGTTAAGTCCATTTTAGGGCCAGTTATATAGAGTCCTCTTCTAATAGAAATAAGCTCTTTGCTCTTAAGTAGCTCACTAATTTTATCATTTGGTCTCTGATAATCACTTAGTAATTCTAAAATTAAATGTCTAGTTATCGGAGCTTCAGCATATTCCTTTATTACCGTTCTAAAATCCATATTGTAATTATTTTGTATGATAATCGGATATTATCCGATTAATTATTTCAAAAATAGCAATTATATGTGAAAAAACAAATAAATAATTACAATTATTTTCTAGAATCCGCCTTAATCTACTTTGTTACACCTCCTTAAGCATAAACACATGTTTTGCAAGAGCTTATATGGTGATATAACACCTTCTCACGAAAGCAATCGTTGATGAGTCAATTTATAATAATGACAGCACATTTTTTTCCAAGTAATGTCTGTGCTTTAGCCCCTTTTTGTAAACCTTCCACCAATTGTTTGATAGCTTCGGGTTGGTCGCCTGTGGGTTGAAAATCGGATATTAATTCAAATGCCATAAGACAAAATTAAGGATTTGTTTTGTGTGAAAATATTTTCATTAAATACCTAACAGAGTCCTTTAAGAATAATGTTTTTTAATTTGTATTGTGAGTTTGTTTTGTGAAGGATTTATTGAAAAATATTAGTAATGAGTTATTTATTTTTATATTTGATAACTTTATATTTATCATTAACAAACAAAAAAACATATGTTTAACTTCAACAAAGTACCCAGACCAGAAATAATGCATTATTGGGATTTAAAGTTTCAAGGTATTGAAGAAAAAATAGATAGTTTAAATGCTTATAATATCTTGATGGAGGAGTATCTTTCAAAATTAATATCCGAGGCAAGTATTCAGGGAAAATTAGAGGAGGGTAAAAATAATCAAGACGAGGTAAATATATTATCAACAACAATTCTTTCAAATACTTTTTATTCATCTTTTTTAGTTCAAATTATATCGTTAATAGAGCATGAATTACGAGGAATTTGTTTATTAATTGAAAACTATAACTATCAAAAATTCTCAATAAATGATTTAAAAGGACATAGTGATATAGATAAAGCAAAGACCTATTTATTAAAAACTATAGAATTAAAAACAAATCTATTAAATCCTGAATGGCAAACTGTTAAGAATTGTTATTTGTTAAGAAACTCTATTGTTCATAACCAAGGTTATTTTGATAATAATTCAACAATACACAAATTAGTAGAAAAGTGTGATTCGTTGTTAATAGGTGATACGATTCAAATGATGCGACCAAAAAAGAGGATTTATTCTTTCACAATTAAAGACGGTAGTATAAACGAATCCCTTATTCAAGCCTCGAGGGTATTATTTCAAAAAATATTTGATTATATCAAGAAAATAAATACTTATCAAGAAAAATAAGTTTTTAAAAGATTTAGAGATAATGAAAAAACAATAATTGTTGTATAGATGAAGATATCAAGTGTTAATAAACTTATGCGAAGTCATATCCTCCATCATCCTCTCCACCAACAATAAGTTATTGTTAAGATGAGGATTGCTTTTTAAGGTTTGCAATACGCTAGTTAATTTTTTCTCATATTGGTTTTTCGGTGCAATTTTTAGTTGAGCGATGTAATAAATGGCTTTTATTACCAAGTCGTTTTCTTCCATGGAAACAAAGTTTTTAGTGAGTTTTTTATAGCGACTGTAATTCTCTACCACTTCATCAAAACTTTTATTTTGAAAATGAGCCATTAAAAGCACTACAAATAAACCATCGTACATTTTTTTGAACGTCTTTTGTTGGTATTCGTGCAGCACTTTTTCAATGAGCTTAATGCTTGTTTTTTCCTGATTATCTAAAATAAGAAACATGGCATAAACATTATAAAAATTAATGTATTTAAGGTAACTCACTTTTTCCCAATCGAGTTTGTTGCTCAATTCTTCAAACAAGCTAATAATTTCTTTTACTTCATTTTGAAGTTTTTCGTTTAGCGGTTTGCAGAAATAATCGGTAATAAAAAAACTACCTTTAATACTAAGTGCCAACATTAATCCAGAATCGAGCTGATTGTTGGCATGATAAAATTTTTTCCACTTGTTAATGATGGAAGAACAGGTTTTGTTTATTTCTTTCTCACTTAATGTTAGTCGAGTATGTTTAACTAACATATAATCTAAACTCATCAATTTTTCTCTATGCTGAGCTATGATTAAATAAGCATGTTTTTCAGCTAATTTTTTGGTGTATTCAATTAATTCAAGGGTGTTTTTATCGTAAAAAGATTTGTGGTTATAGCTGCTGAGTAAGTTTAAGTAGGATTGTCGGGCAATAAGTTGAATAGAAAGAGAATTGGAATTAAAATGATTTTTAAAAAAAGCTAAGTCTTTTGGGTTTACAACTTTTTGTTCTTCAATAAGTGTAGTAGATGTAAGTTCATCTTGTTTTTGCAGTAATATTCTTAAATCGCTAAAAAGCGTTAAATGCTCTTTGCTACTTTCTAAATTTAATTGTTTCCCTATTGTTGTCGAAAGCAGTTTGTTTTGTTGCGTAATTTCAAACAAGTGGATTAACAACCCGTAATCTTCAAACTTTTTGGCTACTTCAACCAATAATTTTAGTTTTTCTATGGCTTTGTTGTGTTCTTCATGGTAAATGAGCCATTCAATTTCACTCACATTTTGGCTAAGAAAAGTGGGAAAATGTTGACTGATAAAAGAAAAATAGTTGAGCGTGTGATGGTTGAGTTGATTGAATTTTTTTAAAGTTTCCTTGGAGCCATTTCCATAAACGGCTTCGCAATAATAATCTAAGGTTTGGTTAGGAGTTTTTTTTATATGATGAATTAATTTCTGTGAAAGCAGTTGATTTTTGGCAGCTAAATATGACTCAAACAAATTTAATTGCTGAGTACTACAACAGGTACTTATTTTTTGAATTAGAAATTCCATTTTTTAGAGGGGTTACCAAAACTCATCTTATTTTGATAAAAATACGGGAATTTTTTTAAACAACAACACAGATTAATTTTACATCACTAATTTAAACTAAATGTTATGGAAAAATTACAAACTATTCTAAAAAACACCACAAAGAAAGATGTTTTTATTTTTATTTTATTATTTGTATTACTGTTTTCATCAACCGCTTTGTTTTCGCAACATCAAATTGGGCATACCACTATTACTTTTCAGGATGCCAATAGAAATAACCGCAGTATAGAAACAGAAATTTATTATCCGGCTGCAACTGCGGGAACAAATGTGGCTATGACTTCGGGGCAATATCCTGTAATTGTATTCGGACATGGATTTGTGATGGCTTGGAGTGCTTATGAGAATTTATGGACAGAATTTGTTCCAAGAGGTTACATTATGGTTTTTCCGAGAACGGAAGGAAATATCCTTGGTACAGACCATCAGAAATTTGGTTGGGATTTACAATTTTTAGTTCATCAAATGCAACTAGAAGGAGCAACAGTAAGTTCTATTTTCCATAATGGAGTAGCTCCAAAAACAGCATTAATGGGACATTCTATGGGTGGTGGAGCTGCATTTTTAGCAGCAGATTCATTGGTACAATCTAATACGACTTATTTCAATACGCTAATTGGTTTAGCACCAGCCGAATCTACAAGTAATGGGGTTTCTTCTATTAATTCTGCCAAAACAGTAACTGTACCGAGTTTAATTTTATCTGGAGCTCAAGATGGTGTTACTCCGCCTGTTGATCATCATATTCCTATGTATGATTCGTTGGCTTCTGCTTGTAAAACTATTATAACTATTATTGGTGGTGGACATTGTTATTTTGCTAACGCTAATTTTAATTGCGATTTTGGTGAAGGAACATCTTCTACAGGTATTTCAATAACAAGAACGCAACAACATCAAGTTACCTTTGATTTTGTGAATCCTTGGTTAGATTATACGTTGAAAGGAGATTGTGATGCTTTTGTTGAGTTTAATGATTCTTTGCAAAATTCATCGAGAATAAATCATAACCAGTCTTGCACGCCAAATCCTGTTCCAACAATTATGGATAATAATAATGTGTTGACTTCCTCAACAATAGGAGTAAGTTACCAATGGTATTTAGATGGCAACCCAATTCCAAATAGCAATGTGGTTTCTATTACAGCAACAGCACCTGGAAATTATGAAGTAGAAGTGTTTTATACTGATGGATGCAGTGAAATATCTGCTCCTTTTGTATTATTAATTACTAATATAGTAACTAATATGAAAAAAGAAATGGTTAACATATATCCGAACCCAACTTCATCTATTTTAAATATTGAATTTTCTGATAGCAAGATTTATGTGGCAATTATAGTTGATTTTCATGGAAAAGAACTGCTGAAAAAACGTATTGAAAAAGGAAAACTCGATATTTCTGCACTTCCTAGCGGAATGTATGTATTACAACTTCAATCTGAGAAGTTGGTTTATACTACTAAAGTGGTGAAGAGATAATGTTTTTGGAGTTTAGTCTTTCAAAAAATTAGTAATGATTTCTTTGGTATGTTGGGTAAGAATAGATTCAGGATGGAATTAAAGGATTGTTAAAACCCCACAGCTCTAATAATAAATTAAAAATAGAGTGATTAAAATAGAATTACTACATTTGGGGTAAAGAAAATAAATTAAAAAAACTTATTTTAATATATTCTATTCTTATTCTTAGCATTAGTTGTACGGATGAATCCGTTTTAGATGTAAATTTAGATACTTTAAAAGTAGAAAATTGTGAATGTTTTGAGATATATTGGAAAGGATTAATAGAGTGTCTTGAGTTAGAAAATGAAGGGTTAAAATTAAGAGAGAAAGATTTTTATTTTTACATTAATGAAGAAACTCCATTTACAAAGTCGAAGTTATACCATGATTCAATTGTTAAACCTGCTTTTAAAAAGTTGAAAAAAATAAAAGAAAGTTGTGGTAAATTGGGACTTGTTGATGATGTAGAAAAATGCTGGAATCAAATAGAGAATTTAAGAGAAGAAGAAAATGAAATTTTTACAGAAGTTGTAAAGAGGAGAAAAAAAATAAAAGAGCTTCAAAGAGAATTGAATAAACATTAATAAACGGTTTACTAACAAGCTGCATATTACTCATTCCTATTCCAATTAAATGCTCGAAAAAGAAAAGTAGGTTAGGTAAATATTAAAAAAATATAAAAACAATAAATAAAAAAATTTAAAACAATTATTGGATTAGCAATAGTATTGTCAATTTGTGCCTCATGCAGTAAGACTTCTACGTGTACTTGTAAAGATTCATCTGGGGCTGTACTTTCTGTAACAAGCGAAACATCATCAAAACCAGGAGGATTGAATGGTTTTAATAAAGATTGCGAAAATGCTTCAACTACTACAACTTTCACTAGCCAGTCCGGTAATGGGCCAGCGACAACAACAACGACTACCACGGCTTGTGAACTGACTAAAGATTAGAAATATTTACCTCAAAAAATTAGCAATTAATTCTTTACCATAGTGCGTAAGAATAGATTCAGGATGAAATTGAACACCATATAAGTTATACGTTACATGTCTTAATGCCATAATTTGCTTGTTTTCTTCTACTGCTGTAATTTTTAGTTCACTAGGAAAATTGTTTTGAGTAACTACCCAACTGTGGTACCTGCCAACTTCAAATTGTTGCGGTAAATTTTCAAAAAGTTTGTCAGTAGTATCAATAACGTTTAACTGACTTGCTACACCGTGAAAAACATGAGATAAATTTTCCAATTTTCCACCAAAAACTTCTGCTATAGCTTGCATACCTAAGCAAACACCTAATATTTTTTTGGTTGGAGCATAGGTTTTTATTACTTCTGATAATATTCCTGCATCTTTAGGTAAACCTGGTCCGGGAGAGAGAATTATCGTTTCGTAAGCACCAACGGTTTCAATGGAAATTTTATCGTTTCTAAAAACATCCACTTCATAATCAAGAGCCTCAATATAATGCACTAAATTATAGGTAAAAGAATCGTAATTATCGAGTACTAAAACTTTTTCCATCATTTATTCAGAAACATTCAATTGAATACGCTCGGTTCTGTTGGCTAAATCCCAAGCAGTATGAAAAACCAATCGGGTAATTTTCTCCATTTTAGAGAAAATAATTTTATCCACCGTATCGGTTTCTTTATGGTAATCTTCATGTACTCCGTTAAAGTAAAATATTACAGGAATGTTGTTTTTAGCAAAGTTGTAATGGTCAGAACGATAATAATATCTGTTTGGATCTTTAGTGGTATTAAATTCATAATCCAATTCTAATTGAGTATAAGTAGCATTTGCATTTTCATTGATTTCATGCAAATCATTACTAAGCATGTTGGAACCAATAATGTAAACATAGTTTTCGTTATCAGCATGTTTTTTATCTAACCTTCCTATCATATCAATATTGAGGTTGGCAACCGTATTTTCTAAAGGGAAAACAGGGTAGTTGGTATAATATTTAGAACCTAGTAAGCCTTTTTCTTCTCCGGAAACATTTAATATTAAGATGCTTCTTCTTGGTCCATTGCCATCTTTTTTTGCTTTGACAAACGCTTCGGCAATTTCCATTATGGCTACCGTTCCAGAACCGTCATCATCAGCACCATTAAAAATTTTACCATTATGTTCTCCAATATGGTCGTAATGAGCACTTAAAATTATCAATTCATCTTTTAAATCGCTTCCTTCAATATACGCTAATACATTATGAGCATCAGAAATAGTTATTTTTTTATTGATGTTTATGTTTAGCTTGTTTTTAACAGCAAAGCTTTGGGAAATACCTTTGTTATTTATTTTTTCTTTAATTTTTTGTGATGATTTTGCGATAATTTCATCAGCCATTTCGGATGAAATATAAAAATTTGGAAAATCGTAATCTATCTCAGGTTTATCAAGCACTTTTAGTTTTTCGCTTTCAATAAAATGGGTGTAGGTTTTTATCATTTCGGGTGTGTTTTCATTAATGATAAGTAATGCCAAAGCACCCTTTTCTTTTGCTGTAGCAACTTTAGGATTATTTCTTTTGTTGCTCCATTTAGAAGGGGTATCTGTATTGGAAACCCAATAGCGTTCGCTTTTATTTTTAGGTTCGCCATTTAGAATAATTACAACTTTTCCTTTTACATCAAGGTTGGAGTAATCAGAGTAAAGAGAATCGTCAATGCCATAGCCTGCAAAAACTACTTCGGCATTAATTTGATTGTTTTTAAGATAGGTAGGAAAAGTATAGAAGTCTTTATTTTGTAAGAATGTTTTATCATTATAGGTAATAGAAATACCTGCAGCATCTTGTAAACCCACTTTATAGGTTTGATAATAAGCAATATCTTTTATTGGAGGAATGCCAATTTGCTTATAAAAATCGCTAATGTAAGTGGCAGCTTTAATAAGGCTTTCTTTGCCTGTTTCTCTTCCTCCATATTCATCAGAAGCGATAATGTGTAAGTGTTTACTTAAATCTGCTTGAGTAATAGTCGCAGCATATTTTAGTGCAATGGAATCTTGTTGAGCAAAAGAATGATGAATACAAAAAGTAAACAGCATCGCAAGAGCAATTATTTTTTTCAGCATAATTTGAGTAGTTTTTGGTAAAATTACGGATAAGGTTTAAAATGGGTGTACGACAAATTTTCCGTTTACTATTTTTCATCAACTAATCTCGATAGCTATCGGGACAGCGAGGCTTTTAACTTTTTCTTTTTTCTTGATAAAAAAGAAACAAAAAATCAAGACTTCTGATAAATTTCTTGTTTTTTTACTGATAAAATTGCCACACAACCCAAGCCCTGATAGTTTGGTGCTTTGTAGTCCGCCTTAGGCGGAGGAAAAAGCTTAGTTTCTCTTTTGTTGTTTTGTAGTTCAAGGGTTGCTTTCTTTTGCCTTCACTAATTTTAACAGTTAAAAAAACTAGCGAAATTTATCAAAGGTCGATACCTGCGGCTTAATATCCATATTAAATTGCTTCTCCTAATCTTAGCATTTAAAATTGTTGTTATGACTTTTTTACTCGTACTAAAAACGTCATTTTCTTCTGAAACTATTGCTATATTTTTGTTGCCCAACATATGTTTTTTTTGTTGGTTTCACAAATAAAAGTTATTGATATTCAGTGGTATAACAAAATAAATATATTATTTTTTTATTGATTCTTAATGCTTTTGCTTACTTGCGAAAGTTGAGTAATTAATAAATTCGATAGAAAGTAATGTATTATAATATGTACGTGGGATTTTTATTTTATTGCTTTTTTATTTAAAGCATCTATGTATAATTTAGCGTTCTTTGAGTGTTCTTCATATGTTGAAGCATAGTTAAGTTTTCCATTGAGGTCAGGTGCTAAACAGAAATACAAATATTCGTGTTTTTTACATTTTAAAACTGCCATGATTGTTTCTTTTGTTGGTTTGCAAATTGGTTTTGGAGGTAGCCCTCTGTATTTATAAGTGTTGTATGGAGAATCAATTTCAATATGTTGTTTCAGTAATCTTTTTAGAGATGTATCTCCAATCGCATATTTTACTGTTGGGTCTGATTGTAAAAGCATATCTTTTTCAATTCGGTTTAGGTAAACTCGAGCAATTTTTCCTTTTTCATTCTTAAGTCCTGTTTCTTTCTCCACTAATGAAGCAAGGATTAATACCTGTGCTGTGTCAAGTCCAAGTTTTTCTGCTTTGAAAATATTCCCGTTAGTCCACTTGAATGTCTTATTTGTCGAGCAAGAGGTTACTGTCAAAAAAGTAATAATTGACATATATAGTACCAGTCTTTGTACAAAAATATATTTTCGGATATTTTCAATCATTTATTTAGGGGGCTTTTTCAGCCAATTTCTCTAATCCGAAAATTAAGCCAAAACCAACAAGAGCAAGTATAATAACGCCCATTATTTGCGGTTCTTCATGGAATTGGTTGGGCAAAACATTGGTTTCTATAAACGGAACAATTTCACCTTTAGAATTTTCTCTGGTAGATAACACTTCTTTCCAAGGCCAAATTTTATTTAAAGAACCAATTAAAAAGCCTGTTAATATAGCAACAGTAATGTCGTGGTATTTTTTAAACAACCAATTTAAAAATTTAGAGAAAGAAAGTAATCCAACCACACAACCCACAATAAAAGTAAGTATAGTGGTAATTTTAAAATCTTTAATTGAAGAAAGAATTAGTTCGTAGGAACCCAGCAATAGTAAAATAAAACTCCCTGAAATTCCGGGTAAAATCATTGCACAAATGGCAATTGCTCCTGAAATAAACACAAACCAAAGTGTATCAGGATTTTCCATGGGATTTAAAATAGTTATAAAATAAGCGATTACAGTCCCTACAATTATGGCTAATACACGAGATAGCTGCCATTCAACTACTTTTTTACCTACCAAGAATACACTGGCAACGATTAACCCAAAAAAGAATCCCCAAAGTAATAATGAATGATTTTGAAGCAAATAGGTAATCAGTTTTGCCAACGAAATAATGCTGATGGCAATTCCAAACAAAAGAGCAGTAATAAAATTGCCGTTGATGTATTTCCAGAAAGGTTTAATACCTTGGTTGGTTAATACTTTTAATGCTTGTAAATTAAAGCTGCTAATGGTTTCAAGTAATTCTTCATAAATTCCTGAAATAAAAGCAATCGTTCCACCAGAAACTCCAGGAACAACATCTGCTGCTCCCATGGCTATACCTTTAAGCGTAATGAATAAATAATCCTTAAGATTTCTGTTTATCATAAAGTTGCTATGAGTTCGTTAATGTATTTATATCTGCTTAGTGCTTGTCTTTAAAGTCAAGAGTTTGGTTTAGAATGTTCGAGATCGAGGTTTCGATGAACCGAAAATCAGAAGTGTACTTTTGTACATGACTGATTTGAAGGTCGAGAAAAACGAAGATATCGGACATTATGGACAAACTCTATTTAAAAACATTCTTCTGCGTAACTTTCCATACCACCTTTAACATTATAAAGATTATTGATATGGTATTTTACCTTTAAAGTGTGTATAACAGCAGCTGATTTTCTACCTGTATTGCAAATAAATATAACTTTTTTAGAGGTGTCTATTTTGTCTCTATTTGCTATTATTTTGTCTAAAGGTATATTGATGCCACCAATATTAAAATCTTCAAATTGATAATCTTCTCGTATATCTATGAGTTGAATTGTTGAGTTTTCCGCTAATAGATTTTTGAGTTCAGCAGGTGTTATTTCCATTTGTTAAATAAAAATAAAATTAATGAAATTCGGTGTTTATTTCTTTAGGCAAAAAATCAAAAAAGGTATCTCCTCGTAATCCTAATCTTAAACATTCAAGGGCAATAACCTCATTTGGGGAAATGTTTCCTAAGTTAACATTTGTACCAAATTGCTTAATAAACCAAACTTGTTGCGTTTTTAAAGGAGCTTCCCAAAGCACGTTTTCGAGTTTTACTTTAGCAATAATTTTGTTTACTAAAGCAACATGAGCAGTGCCGTTTGGTCTATAAATGCCAACAGTTCCACTTTCTCTAGCTTCAGCAATTACTTTCCAAGCACCTGCGTCTAATTCACCTTTCATCATGGAAATCCATTTTGCAGGGCTTATAAAAATACCTGCTTCTTTGGAGCCAACTTCAGATAATACGGTGTAATTTTTAGCTAAATCAGTAATGTATTCGCATTTTTTGTCGTGAGGTAAAATAATTGATCCATCAGAAACTTCACAAGTATCTATTTTAAACTTATCTAATAGTCGCTTGTAATCTTCAAATTTATTACGAACAATAAAAGCTTCAAAGAGCGTTCCTCCCAAGTAAACATTTAGGTTTCCGGCTTTATAAATATCAATTTTTCTTTCCAAGTCATTGGTAACATAAGAAGTTCCAAAACCTAACTTTACTAAATCAGTAAGATGTGCATTGGCATCAACAAAATTTTCTGCTTGTCGCCAGCTAAGTCCTTTGTCCATCATCATGGTTAAACCATTGTTTCTGGGTTTGTTATCCCTTTCGGGGATGTGTGTTAATTCAAAATTCATTTATTTACTAAAGGTTTTTATGATTTCTATTATTTGAGGATAATTTAGTACTTCAGGATAAAAATCGATTATTTCATCAATCAAATCTGGTTCGTTTGTGAGTGTGCTAATAAGTAGTTCTGACGCTTGATTTAGTTGCCCCAATTGAAGGTAATAACATGCTAAACGTGCACGAAGCGAATAGTTTGAAGGTTGTTTTTTAATTCCTTCAAGCAGCAAAGATATTGCTTTCTCTATATTTTCGTGAATCAATGCAGATTGAGCAATGTCTAACCAAACATCTTCATTTTCTTCGTCCATTTCAATCACTTTGTAATAAGCAGCAATAGCATTATCATAATAACCTTGTTTTGAGAGTATGTCTGCATAAATATGCCAAAATTCGGAGTTGTTGTATTCCAAATCTATTGCTTTTTTGATATAAAAAAGTGAAGCGTTTTTTTTGTCGTTTAAGTCATGAATTACGGCAATTCCAGCCCAAGCATCAGCACAAAAAGGATCTAATTTAGTTGCTTTATGATAGTTGGCTAATGCTTTTTGAAATTCTTCTGTATTTTCATAACACTCACCTATATAATAATAGGTAATTGCATCTGGTTCTTCGTATTGAAATGTTTCTTCGTAAGTTTCAATGGCTTTGTTGTATAAACCTAATTGAGCTAATGCATTCGCTTTATTGAAATAGGCGGAGGCAAAATCTTCCTTAATGGCAATTGCATAATCATAAGCATCTATGGCTTTTTCATATAATTCTGCCCGGTTATAAATAACGCCTAGGTTATACCATGCTGCATAACTGTATGGATGTTCATCAATAAATTCTTGAAAAAATGTGATGCTATTTTCTAGGTCATCTTTGAGGTTAAAACAAAAAGCTATTTCATACAAAACAGTTTCGTTATCAGGATTTTCTGCGAGTATTTCTTTTAATATAGAAATGGCTTTGTCGTAGCGATTTAAATTTTCATATTCAAAGGCAATATGAATTAATATGGAAGCTTTTTCAGAACGCTCATGTGTAATTTTCAATGCTTTATAAAGTGTTTCTATGGCTTTGTTATGTTGCCTGATTTGACTGTAAATATTAGCTTTAAGCAAATAATTATCAGCATTAAAAGGTTCTAAAGTTTCTATAGAATTAAGAATTTCAAGTGCTTTGTTGGGCTTATGGGTAGAAGCTAAGTATTCAGCATGTTTTATTTTTAGGGTGGAAGAGGAGGGATGTTGTTCTAAAGAAATGTCAATAACTTGTTTTGCTTTTTCCAATTCATTGCTATCAAGATAATGATTAATTAAATCTTCAAATTCTTCAACATCAAAAAAGTAATGTTCATTATCAGTAAGCATTTTTTCAAAGCGATTCAGTGAAGCAGTGTAATCATCTTCATCATCGTTATATGAATCAAGGTTTTCTTCCATAATCAACTGTAAAATTAATTTTTTCATTTAATGAAAGCTATTTTTTGTGTTTTATTTTTTAAAAGTAGTTAACAGTTAATTTTAGATTGTTAGTTCATTAGATTTATTCTAAATTTGCCAAAAATTTTCTTATGACATTAATAAAATCAATTTCGGGCATTAGAGGAACTATAGGCGGTATGCCCGATGAGGGTTTAACACCTTTAGATATTGTAAAATTTACTTCGGCTTTCGGAGCTTGGATAAAAAAAAGAGCTAATAAAAACAAGCTAAGTATAGTAATAGGTAGAGATGCTCGTATTTCGGGCGAAATGGTGCAGCATTTAGTTGTGGGAACCTTGCAAGGTTTAGGCATAAACGTGATAGATTTAGGTTTGAGTACCACACCCACAGTAGAAGTTGCGGTAACTATGGAGAATGCTTCGGGAGGAATTATTCTTACAGCCAGCCACAATCCTAAACAATGGAATGCGTTGAAATTGCTCAACGAAAAAGGGGAATTTATTTCTGCTACCGATGGAGAAGAAGTACTGAGAATGGCAGCAGCCAATGAATTTGAATATGCCAATGTCGATGAATTAGGAACATATTCCGTTGATAACACTTATTTAGACAAGCATATACAAGCAGTGTTAGACTTGCCTTTGGTAGATGTAGCTGCTATAAAAGCTAAAAACTTTACTGTAGCAATAGATTGTGTGAACTCAACAGGTGGAATTTTCTTGCCACCATTATTAAAAGCCTTGGGGGTAAAAGAAGTAATTGAATTGTACTGTGAACCAAACGGTATTTTTCCTCATAACCCGGAACCATTACCAGAAAATCTTACAGAAATTGCTTCGGTAATGAAAAAACAAAAGGCCGATGTTGGTTTTGTAGTTGACCCCGATGTGGACAGATTGGCAATTGTTTCGGAAGATGGAGCAATGTTTGGCGAAGAATATACGTTGGTTGCCGTTGCAGATTATGTGTTGCAAAACCAAAAAGGAAATACCGTTTCTAATCTATCTTCAACAAAAGCGTTGCGAGATGTTACCGAAAAACAAGGAGGTGTTTATTTTGCTTCGGCAGTAGGGGAAGTAAATGTGGTGGATATGATGAAGAAAGAAAATGCCATTATTGGCGGTGAAGGTAACGGAGGAATTATTTATCCTGAATTACATTATGGCAGAGATGCTTTGGTTGGCATTGCTTTGTTTTTGACGCATTTAGCGAAAAGCAATGTAACTTGTTCGGAATTAAGAAACAGTTATCCGAATTATGTAATGTCGAAAAATAAAATTGAGTTAACTCCCGATATTAATGTGGATGAGCTGTTGGTTCAGTTGCAACAAAAATATACAAATAAAGAAATTAATACCATTGATGGCGTAAAAATTCATTTCGATAATGGTTGGGTGCATCTAAGAAAATCGAATACCGAACCAATTATTAGAATTTATGC
Organism: Vicingaceae bacterium; assembly: GCA_019429185.1. Taxonomy (GTDB): domain Bacteria; phylum Bacteroidota; class Bacteroidia; order Flavobacteriales_E; family Vicingaceae; genus BRH-c54. The sequence goes on along the minus strand of JAHYJH010000018.1, from coordinate 2,666 downwards.
AGAAAATACTACTAAAGAAAAAGCAGACGAACTAGCTCAGCAAATTATTAAAGATGTGGAGGGAATGGTTAAGTTAGTTTAAAAGGTTGGAGGAGTTACGTCATTGCGAAGCCTTGGAAATGGAAAGGAGCGTTGGAGCTGAAGCAATCTGCCTAATCGAAGGACAGATTGCTTCGGTCGTGCCTCCCTCGCAATGACGGTAGCGATTGGAAATTAGATTAACCCTTAACTTTGGCTTTGCGTGTTGGAAACTCCTCTCCGCCAGTTGGCGGAAGGTTGGGAGAGGCTAAACTAGAGATTAATAAGTAACAATAAAAAAATGAAAGTATATTTAGACAATGCAGCTACAACAGCTATGGATAAAGAAGTTATTGCAGCAATGATTTCTGTTATGGAAAATAATTTTGGAAATCCATCTTCTGTTCATTCTTTTGGAAGGAGTAGCAGGGCTATAATTGAAAAGGCAAGAAAAAAAGTAGCGGCATACATTAATGCAGTTCCTGCAGAAATTTTTTTCACAGGAGGAGGTACAGAGGCGGACAATATGATATTGAGAAGTGCTGTTCAGGATTTGAAAGTCAAGCATATTATTACATCAGCTATTGAACATCATGCAGTAATTGACACTTCTAATTTGATATCAAAAAACGAGAATGTTGATTTAAGTCTTGTGAATATTGATGAGAAAGGATACGTTGATTTAACTCATTTGGAACAACTTTTAAAAGATAACCAAGATAAAAAAACATTGGTTTCGCTAATGCATGCGAATAATGAAATAGGAAATTTACTACCGCTTAAAAAAGTAGCAGATTTATGTAAATTATATGGAGCATTATTTCATTCAGATACGGTGCAAACAATTGGTCATTATAGGTTTGATGTGAGGGCTTTAAACATTGATTTTCTAACGTGTTCAGCTCATAAATTTCATGGACCAAAAGGAACGGGTTTCTTATTTGTTAATTCCAATTTACAATTAAAACCAATTATTACGGGAGGAGCTCAAGAACGAAATATGAGAGCGGGAACTGAAAATATTGCAGGAATAGTTGGACTAGAAAAAGCAATGGAAATAGCCCATAGAGATATGGAAAGCCATGAAAATCATATTAAAGGATTGAAATACTACATGATAGACGAATTGAAAAAAGCGTTGCCCGAAGTTAATTTCAATGGTGATCCTTTAGGAGATAGCCTTTATACGGTTTTGAATGTACGTTTTCCTCATTCCGACATGGATGAAATGTTAATTTACAACTTAGATATTGAAGGTGTAGCTACATCTGGAGGTAGTGCTTGCTCATCGGGTAGTGCTGTAGGTTCTTATGTGTTATCCCATTTAGGAGTTGATTTGAACCAACCTTCATTGCGTTTTTCATTCAGTAAATTTAATACAAAAGAAGAAATTGATTATACAATCAAAATAATTAAAGAATTGTTTAACAAGTAAGTAAAGAAGGGTTGGAAGATGAAAGTTGGAGGTTGGAAGTTATTTTTACATTGTTACATTTTCACATCGTTACATTAATTAAACCATGAAACTTACTTTTTTAGGAACAGGAACTTCTCAAGGCATACCAGTTATAGCTTGTAATTGCGAGGTATGTTTGTCTGAAAACCCTAAAGATAAAAGACTAAGAACCTCTGTGCTAATTGAACACAAAAACACTACTGTTGTTATTGATACAGGTCCAGACTTTCGACAACAAATGCTTAGAGCAAATGTGCAACACTTAGATGCAGTTGTTTTTACACATGAACACAAAGATCATATTGCTGGATTAGATGATGTTAGAGCATATAATTTTAAACAAAAAATGGAAATGCCCATTTATGCAACTTCTCAAGTGCAATCAGCATTGATACGTGAATTTCATTATGCTTTTTCAGAATACAAATATCCTGGCGTTCCAGAATTAAAATTATACACTTTTGATGATGATGAGTTTGCCATAAAAGACCTTACATTTACTCCAATAAATGTTTGGCATTATAAAATGCCTGTGAAAGGATTTAGAATTGGGAAACTAGTTTATCTTACCGATGTAAATAGAATTGAAGAAGCTGAACTAGAAAAAATAAAAGGAGCAGAAATTATTATTTTAGATGCACTTAGAAAGGAAAAACACATTTCTCACTATAATTTAGAAGAAGCGATTGAATTACTCGAAAAGTTGAAACCTAAAAAAGCGTATTTAATTCACATCAGTCATTTAATGGGAAAACACGATGCTGTAATGAAAGAATTGCCAAGTTTTATTGAACTGGCTTACGATGGGCTAGAGTTAGATTTGTAAATCTTGTAGTTTTTTAAGAATAACTGAATTAATCTTTTGTTGTTTTTCAAGTAAGTCAATTAGTGTTTTCAAGTCGTTTGATGATATTGAGAACGCTTTATCTTTTGGATTCTCATAAACAACCTCTTTCTCTTCTAAAAGGGCTAAAGGTTCATCTTTTTTATTAAGTTCATAATCAGGAACTGTTAGATTAATATCTAACTCTGCACAAACTTTTTGAAGAAATGCATATTTAATTTTAGGTGGGTTCTAAAAATTCATTTTTTTCATTTTGATTTAAAGAAAATCGTAGAACCCATTTACCAATTTTCCTAAATCACTACAAATGTACATTATTTTTTCATAAAACTTACTGTTTTAATCGCC
>JAHYJH010000017.1 GCA_019429185.1 Vicingaceae bacterium | reverse complement strand
CACCACCCTAAAAATAAAAAAACAACCTTTTACAAAAAAATCCGTAGTACACAAACTGGAAATTAAAAATTACCAATATGCTTTAAATAAAGGAAGTTCGGGTTAATTAGCTGCAACTTGGGTTAATTTTTAATTACCTTAAAAGTCTGTTTATTATTTTCTCCAATACTAAACAAATAAATACCATTAGATAAATTATCCAATTCAATTACAGTATGTTCGTTGTTGATTTTCCCTGACATTACTGATTTACCCATGTTATCATAAATGGTGTAAACAGTACCTACTAAATTAGCGTTTACTTTTAGCGTAATTTGGCTACTTGTTGGGTTAGGGTAAATACTAAACTCATTGAATGCAGTAATTTCATTTACTCCAACAGTAGCAGATAATTTAACTACCCAGTAATCATACACACCATGATTACCTGTTACATCTCCATCGGTTGAATTAGAATATCCAGTAATTATATAACCTCCATCTAAGGTTTGTTGAATGGATTGCCCTACATCATTCCCTGTGCCCCCCAACGATTTTTGCCAAATAATAGATCCTGTATTAGATAGTTTAACAATCCAGTAATCATCACTAATACCATGATTACCTGTCACATCTCCATCGGTAGAATTTGAATATCCAGCAACTACATATCCTCCATCTGTGGCTTGTTGTATAGAAAATCCATGATCCCATCCAGTTCCCCCCAACGATTTTTCCCATATTATAGCACCTGAGCTACTCAGTTTAACTACCCAATAATCATAAAATCCATGATTTCCAGTAACGTCTCCGTTAGTTGATCTAGAACGACCAGCAACTACATATCCTCCATCTGTGGTTTGTTGTACTGAAAATGCTTCATCAAGTAAAGTACCCCCTAAAGATTTTTGCCAAGTAATAGAGCCTGTATCATCTAGTTTAACCACCCAATAATCACGAAAGCCGTAATTAACTGTTAAGTCTCCATCAGATGAAAAAGAAAAACCAACAACTATATAACCTCCATCTGTGGTTTGTTGAATGGAAGTTGCAACATCACTTCCAGACCCCCCCAACGATTTTTGCCAAATGATAGTACCTGTGCTATCTAATTTAACCACCCAATAATCCTGACCACCATTATTACCTGTTACATCACCATCGGTTGAGATAGAACTTCCAGTAACTATATACCCTCCATCTGTGGTTTGTTGGATAGAAATTGCTTCATCATTCCCAGTCCCTCCTATGTTTTTTTGCCAAGTGATAGCTCCTAAATTTGATAGTTTAACCACCCAGTAATCAGCACCTCCATTATTACCTGTTACATCTCCATCAGTTGAGTTAGAACTTCCAGCAACTATATAACCTCCATCTGTGGTTTGTTGAATACTCCACCCAAAATCATTACCACTTCCACCTAAAGATTGTTGCCATTCGATAGTGCCTATGTTATCTAGTTTAACAATCCAGTAATCCCAGCCACCATGATTACCTGTTGCATCTCCATCAGTTGAGTTGGAATTTCCAGCAACAATATATCCTCCATCAATGGTTTGTTGGATGGAATGCCCAAAATCATCACCTGATCCCCCTAAAGATTTTTGCCACTCAATGGAGGGGGCTTGTGCGGTAAGGTATAATGTGGTTAAAAATAGTGCTGAGGTAAGTAGTAGGTTTTTCATATTGTAAGTGTTATTTTTTATGCCGCAGATTACATTAATTTTCACTGATTCGATTCGCAGATTTTAGGTAAATATCACTCTAAATGTTGGATTCTTCAATTCAATCAGTGAAAAAAAATCTGCGTAAATATTTGTAATCTGTGGCATTAAGAGTGGCTAAGTAGTTGTTAATTTTTAATCACTTTAAAAGTCTGTTGGCTATTTTCTCCAATACTAAACAAATAAATACCATTAGATAAATTATCCAATTCAATTACAGTATGTTCGTTGTTGATTTTCCCTGACATTACTGATTTACCCATGTTATCATAAATGGTGTAAACAGCACCTACTAAATTAGTGTTTACCTTAAGCATAATTTGGCTGCTTGTTGGGTTAGGATAAACACTAAATTCATTAAATACAGTAATTTCATTTACTCCAACAGTAGCAGATAATTTAACTACCCAGTAATCATTACTACCACCATGATTACCAGTTACATCTCCATCGGTTGACCAAGAAAATCCAGCAACTATACAACCTCCATCTGTTGTTTTATACATAGAGTATCCAACATCTCTTCCACTTCCTCCTAAAGATTTTTGCCAAATTATAGTACCTGTACTCGACAGTTTAACTACCCAATAATCAGTATAGCCATGATTACCTGTTACATCTCCATCAGTTGACTCAGAACTCCCTGCAACAATATAATCTCCATCAGTGGTTTGTTGGATGGAGAACCCCCAATCACTTCCAGAGCCACCTAAGGCTTTTTGCCATTCGATAGTTCCTATGCTATTTAATTTAACTACCCAATAATCAGTATAGCCATGATTGCCTATTACATTTCCATCAATTGAATTAGATTGTCCAGCAACTATATATCCACCTTCTATTGTTTGTTGAATAGAATGGGCATCTTCATATCCAGAACCCCCCAACGATTTTTGCCAAAGGATAGTTCCCATACTATCTAATTTAACCACCCAATAATCAGAATCACCATGATTACCTGTTACATCTCCATCAGTTGAGTTAGATCTTCCAGCAACAACATACCCATTATCGGTGGTTTGTTGGATGGAATTGGAAAAATCTAATCCAGATCCCCCTAAGGATTTTTGCCAAGTGATAGCCCCTGTATTAGATAATTTAACTACCCAGTAATCATAACTACCGTGATTACCTGTCACATCTCCATCAGTTGAGTTTGAACCACCAGCAATGATATATCCACCATCCGTGGTTTGTTGAATAGAATGGGCATCTTCATATCCAGAACCCCCCAACGATTTTTGCCATTCGATAGTGCCTATACTATCTAATTTAACTATCCAATAATCCTTACCACCACGACTACCTGTAACATCTCCATTAGTTGAATTAGAATATCCAGCAACAATATATCCACCATCTATAGTTTGTTGGATGAAGTTTGCTTGATCATTTCCAGAACCTCCTAACGATTTTTGCCAAACGATAGCTCCTGTATTAGATAATTTAACTACCCAGTAATCTTCATTGCCTTGATTACCTGTTACATCTCCATTAGCTGAGTTAGAATATCCAACAACTATATACCCTCCATCTGTGGTTTGTTCAATGGAATAGGCTCTATCCCATCCAGAACCCCCCAACGATTTTTGCCATTCAATTGTGGGGGCTTGTGCGGTAAGGTATAATGTGGTTAAAAATAGTGCTGAGGTAAGTAGTATGTTTTTCATATTGTAAGTGTTATTTTTTATGCCGCAGATTACATTAATTTTCACTGATTCGATTCGCAGATTTTAGGTTAATATCACTCTAAATGTTTGATTCTTCAATTCAATCAGTGAAAAAAAATCTGCGTAAATATGTGTAATCAGTGGCATAAAAAGGGTTGAGTTATTTGTTTTTATTTAAAATAATGTATAAGTAAAATGTAAATTTAATGAAAAAGAGGTATTACAACCATTTTTTTCTTTTGAAATAAATCAGCATCATGATGAAAATGAGCAGCATGAGTCCCCAAATAACAAAGTAGCTATATTCCCAGCTAAGTTCGGGCATGTTTTCAAAGTTCATTCCGTAAACACCTGCAATAAATGTTAGGGGAATAAAAATAGTAGAAATAATAGTAAGCAATTGCATTACATTATTGGTTTTGTTATTTACACCAAATTGGTAGGATTCCATCACAGAACTGATGTTGTCTCGTTGTAAGTCCACCGCATCATTCAAATGTACCACATGCTCATAAACATCTTTAAAAAATTTTTTGGTTGGTTTTTTCAAGAAACTTTCGCTGTCTTTTTCTAAGAGAGAAATAGCTTCTTTTACAGGAATGATGCTTCTTTTAAGCTTATTCACTTCTTTTTTCAGCAATTGAATATCTTCTAACAATTTACTATCAAATTCATGCAGTACTTTGTTTTCCATTTCTTGAATTTCTTCGCTCAAAAAATCGGAGACGTAAAAATAATAATCTACCGTAGTATCTATAAGTCGGTAAAAAAGATATTCAACACCTAAATCTCTTAGCTTGCCTACTTTATTTCTTAATCTTTCTCTAATGTTATTGTAAACATCTCCATTTCTTTCTTGAAAAGTAATTAGCCAGCCGTTTCCGAGAATAAAACTTACTTGCTCGTAATCAATATCTTTTTGATTAGAGTGGATGCCAATTAATTTTAAGGTAAAAAATAGATGGTCTTCAAAAAAATCGACTTTTGGTCGGTGGTTGGTGTTTAATACATCTTCCAATAACATGGCATCTAAGTTAAAACAAGTTCCCACTTTTTCGATTAAAGCCGTTTCGTGTAATCCCGAAATATTTATCCAAGTGTTGGAAGTATTGTTTTTAAATTTGGCTAAATCATCCAATTGGGTAATTTCTTGTTCCTCAAAAGTATCGCTTGTATAATCATAAACGGTAACAATTACTTTTTCGGTAGTTTTTTTACCGGTATAAATAAGTGTTCCTGGTGGTTGTCCGGCTTTTTTGGCAGTAGATGAAGTAGTACTTTTAGTAGGTTTTTGAATTTTAGCCATTAGTGTTTACTATGAAGATTAGTTGTAACAAAAATATAAAAATAAAATCAGTTACTTAGAAATGGCTGATATAAGACAAAAAAAGCTATGTGTGTTGAGTATGTTAAAGTAAAAAACGAACTTCGGAAAGTTCCCTACCTATTTGCTGAACCCCTTGCAAAATACGTTTAGTTTGAGGTGCAGAGGGTTTTTTTATGCCTTTAATGTATTGAGCCAAAAGGCTTTGATTCATTCCTATACGTTCGGAAAGTGCCTTTGCATTGATAACCTTATAAAAATCAAAGAAACTTTCAAGGTCGTATTTAAACAGAAGTTCGTTTATAGTATAAACAAAGCCTTGTTCCTCAAAAGTAAGATTTACAGCTTCCAAAATAGATACTTTAAGTTCCTCAAAAGTTTCAGATTCGGTTGCAATAAAATTACCGTTTACCAAAGTATTAGCACTATACCCAGTATCTTCTTTGGTTACTGTTATATTAATTTTTGGCTTTTTCATCGTTTTGTTGTTTTAATTTTCGCTTGTTTTAGTATTGCAGTCAATAAACCTTTTTTTACTTCTTTTCCCGAATGGTTAGGAACAGTTAATTGTTCGGACTTTATGGGGTGTTTCATAATTATGTGGCTACCCTTTTGCCTTACTTCAAACCAACCGTCTTTTTTAAGAAGCCTAAACAAATCATTGTATTTCATACAACACAAAGGTAATAAATTTATTACTTATTACGAACTACTTTAACAAAAAGTTTCAATGAATGAATATAGATAAATATTAGAATACAAAAGCAGGAAGCATCATAGAAAAAATAATAAGAGGTTGCCTACTAGTTGGAAGCATACATAAAACAGAATTAACGAATAACTTGCTTATTTAGAGTAATATTAAGTAATTAAAAATTAATTACTTAAATATAACTTATCCATTTTTAGTTAAATATAAACGCTTAGCCTCCATCTTACTATAATTCAAAAATGTACAATACACAAAAATAAAAAACATCAACTTATTAATTTACAATAAATTGAGGTTTTTATTTGCAGAGAGGAAGGGATTCGAACCCCCGATATGTTGCCATATACACGCTTTCCAAGCGTGCGCCTTAAGCCACTCGGCCACCTCTCTGTTTAGAAATTAAGGATTGCAAAAATATCTATTTTTTAGAGAACATTACCGAGTGAAGTTAAATAATCTTAAAAAAATACAGGCATTAAAAAAAAGCTTACCTTTGGGGTATTAAATTATTAAAGATGAATGTAGCATTAAAAATAGAAGGATTGAGTTGCGGACATTGTGTGAAAGCAGTAGAAAACATACTTGGTAATTTAGAAGGAGTGAAGCAATACACAGTTAGTTTACCCGATAAAGCTACTGTTGAGTTTGATGAAAATACAATCAATATTGAAAAAATAAAACAATCTATAAACGATTCTGAACTTTATAAAGCCTTATAATTATGAATGCGACCAACTATTTTTTAGCCCTTACAGTAGCTTCACTAGGATTTTTTGCAGCTTGTAATAGTGCAGCAGAAAACAATGGAGAAGCAACTACTTCCGAAAAATCCGTTATTGATGAGTCTAAAGTGTTAGCTGTAGATTATAAAATTGAAGGTATGACTTGTAAAATGGGTTGTGCAAAAACCATAGAAAAAACGGTAGCAGGTTTAAATGGCGTTGTTGCAAGTACTGTTGATTTTGATGCAGAAAAAGGTCACTTTGAGTTTGATGCTTCTATTATTTCCGAAAAAGAAATTATTACTGCGATAGAAAGTGTTGCAGATCAATATAAAGTAGAGGAGTGGAAAGAAGAAAAAAGTACTTCAGAAGAAAATGCTCCTTCAGAAACTAAAAGTGAAGACAAATCTGTTACAAATGTTAAAATGCCAACATTTGAAATTCCCAATTTTTTTAAATTATTGATTAACCAACTTTAAACAGATTTATTAGGTTTTCAGGCATTTGCTTAAAACTATAATTTTTCCTTTTATCTTTCTTAAAAAATACAAAATAATTTTCTCTACATTTTTTATTATCGTAATATTGCGATGTTGTAAAATAGCAAAAAATTAAGATTGAATAAACAAACTAATATAGATAACCAAGTTTTATCAAAAAACATCAACTAATATGGGCGTTACAAAATCAGATTTGTTCAACAATAATCAAAATGAATTAGCAACTTATGCTAAAGTGTTGGCTCATCCAGCCCGCATAGCAATTATTCAATATTTATTAAAATCAGATACTTGCTGCAATACGAATCTTGTTGTTGATTTAGGTTTGGCACAAGCTACCATAAGTCAACATTTGAGGGAACTTAAAAACGCAGGTATTCTTCAAGGAACGGTAGAAGGTGTGTCGATAAACTATTGCATAAATCCTGAGAAATGGAACTATATTTAAGAACTGTTTCTGAAATTATTTGAAAGTTTTAATCCAACAAATTGCCATAATTGCTAAAACTAATGAAAAACAAACTGTTTCCAAAAATTGAAGCTCTTATCAATAGTCTAGATGTGGAGTCTATATCGGACGAGAGAAAAACTGTTCTTCAGCCTCTTGTCGATTACATTAAAACTAAGATTACAGCTAATGAAGAAGTTCGCTTAAACTTTATTTGCACACACAATTCCAGAAGAAGTCATCTGGCACAAGTTTGGGCTAACGTAATGGCAACATATTTTGATATTCCAAAAATTAATGTCTATTCGGCTGGCACAGAAGCAACGGCTCTATTTCCTTTTGTATGTAAAACATTAAAAGAGCAAGGATTGGAAATTACCATGCTTTCTAAAGAAGAGAATCCTATTTATGCAATTAAATTTGGAGAAAACACATTACCTGTTATTGGGTTTTCTAAAACATTGAACCATCCATTTAATCCAACTTCTGACTTTGCAGCCATTATGACTTGCTCTCAAGCAGATGAGGGTTGCCCTTTTATTGCTGGAGCTGAAAAACGTATTCCAATAACCTATGATGACCCTAAGTCTTTTGATGGAACACCATTACAAGCCGAAAAATATACCGAACGTAGCTTACAAATTGCTATAGAATTATTTTATGTATTTTCTAAAATTAATTAAGCACACATATTATGTCAACAAAAAAATTAAGCTTTTTAGATAGTTATTTAACCCTTTGGATTTTCCTTGCAATGGCAGTAGGTGTTGGATTAGGGTATTTTTTACCTTCCATCCCCGAAATTATCAATTCATTTAGTAGTGGATCTACTAATATTCCAATTGCCATTGGTTTAATACTGATGATGTATCCGCCTTTGGCAAAAGTTAACTATTCGCTCTTGCCTAAAGTTTTCAAAAACACAAAAATCTTATCCATTTCATTAATTCTCAATTGGATTATTGGTCCTGTTTTAATGTTCCTATTGGCAATCATTTTCTTAAGAGATTACCCGGAATATATGGTTGGACTTATTTTAATTGGATTGGCTCGTTGCATAGCCATGGTTTTAGTTTGGAACGATCTTGCAGAAGGAAGTAGCGAATACGGAGCAGGTTTGGTTGCTCTAAATAGTATTTTCCAAGTTTTTGCCTACAGTTTTTATGCGTGGATATTTATAACTGTGCTTCCACCTTATTTTGGATTTGAGGGTGCTATTGTAGATATTTCAATAGCAACTATAGCAGAAAGTGTGGCAATATATTTAGGTATTCCATTTTTAATGGGAATATTAAGTCGATTGATTTTAGTGAAGCTAAAAGGAGAAGAATGGTATGCTAAAAAATTTATTCCAACTATTTCACCCTTAACTTTAGTAGCATTGTTATTTACTATAGTTGTTATGTTTTCATTAAAAGGCGAATTGATAGTGGAAATTCCTATGGATGTATTGATTATTGCAGTTCCGCTATTGATTTATTTTGCTGTTATGTTTTTAATAGGCTTTTTTGTTACAAAAGCGATGGGAGCAACTTACGATAAAACAGCAGCTGTAGCCTTTACTGCTTCTGGAAACAATTTTGAATTAGCTATTGCTGTTGCTATTGCTGTTTTCGGACTTAATTCAGGACAAGCATTCACTGGAGTTATTGGCCCATTGGTTGAAGTGCCTGCGTTGATTTTATTGGTTAGAGTTTCTTTTTGGTTAAAGAAAAAATATTTTTTGAAGTAAAGTTTTATTTAAGACTGTTGATTATAAATTTTAATCACTCCAATTCCTTCAAAATAGCACTTTCCACTTCTTGGCTATTCCATTTATCTTCAATGTTATCAATTTCTGCCATTACTTTTTTCATAATAGCATCTTGAATTTGCCCTTTTTTCCATGCTTCGGAATAGCGTATATGACTAAAAGTTACTTGGCTATATAAAGGCATCCATTTATCAAGATGTTTTTCAGAAAAATGAGCTTCAATTTTCTTTTGCAATAAAAATTTGGGATCAGCAACATAATCACGCATTACATGATAATTATGCAAAGACAAATCTTGAACACCATCACCATCTGGTTTTCTCATTATTTGGTATTCCTCAAAAACTTTTTTCCAATTTTCGTTGTGTTTTTGCATTAAATCCCACATAACCGAACAATCTTCAAAACCGCAATTCATTCCTTGTCCGTAAAATGGAACTGTTGCGTGTGCAGCATCTCCCATAAGGGCAGTTTTACCGTATGTCCATGGGTAGCAACGAATAATAGCTAACGAAGAAAGCGGATGGTCTTCCCAAGCATCAGCAATGTTGGGCATCATAGCATAAAAATCGGGGAAAGTGGTTTTGAAAAAAGTGTTTACAGCTGCTTTGGTGGTAAGTGTTTCGAAGGAATTTTTACCTTTAAAAGGCATGAACAAGGTACAGGTAAAAGAGCCATCTTCATTCGGGAGTGCAATCAACATAAATCTTCCTCTGGGCCATATATGTAAAGCGTTTTTTTCTAATTTGTACGAACCGTCTGCATTGGCAGGTAATAAAATTTCACGATAACCGTCTTCAATGTAATTTTGGCTATAATTAAACCTGTCTAATTTTTGCATTCCATTGTAGCGAACAGCCGAAAAAGCTCCATCAGCAGCAAAAACCACATCCGATTGATGTTGCTTTTTTTCGCCAGTTTTTGTTTCTGTATAAACAATACCGTTTTCTAAATCAATGTCAATACATTTCTCATTATAAAAAATTTGTGTATTTCCATTTCGTTCGGCAATGTCCATCATTTTGGCGTTTACACCACCACGAGAAACTGAATAAATAGCTTGACCTTCCTTACCGTAAGGTTGAAAAGTAAGATTTCCTTGTAAATCGTGCATCATTCTGCCTAGCATTGGAATAGCGATTTTTCTAATTTCATCACCAACACCTACAGTGTCTAATGCTTTCCAACCTCTTGTTGACAACGCCAAGTTTATGGATTTTCCTGCTGAAATTTCTGCCTTTCTGATGTCTGGACGTCTTTCTACTATGGTTACTTTATATCCTGCTTTTGAAAGATATACTGCCCACAAAGAGCCTACTAATCCTGCTCCTACTATTGTTGCTGTTTTCATTTTTTTGTTTAAAAGTTTAAGGGTTATTTCCCGCAGATAACGCTGATTACCGCAGAATTTCTAATCTTTAATAGCTTTAGTCAAAATTTCTCCAAAACGATACACATCTTCAAAAGAATTGTAAAGCGGTGCAGGAGCCATGCGTATTACATTGGGTTCTCTCCAATCGGAAATAACACCTTCGTTAGTAAGTTGGTTGAATAGTTTTTTACCAAATCCGTGAGCGATAACAGAAACCTGACAGCCTCTTTCTTTCCAATCTCTTGGTGTGATGATTTCCAAAAATTTCCCTGAAGATTTATCTAAATGCTTTTCGTTGATATTGTCAATAATAAATTCCAAGTAGCCCGAAAGCATTTTTTGTTTTTTAAGTAATTTTTCCATGCCTACTTCTTCAAAAATATCAATAGCGGCTTTGTGAGCAGCCATGGTTAAAATAGGAGCATTGCTCATTTGCCAAGCTTCGGCAGATTTCATGGGTTTAAAGCCTTTTTCCATTAAAAAACGCGTTTCTTTTTCTTGTCCCCACCAACCTGCAAAACGTGGTAATTCGGTATTATTACAATGTTTTTCATGTATAAAAACGCCTGAAACGCCTCCTGGTCCTGAGTTTAAATATTTGTAAGAACACCAACAAGCAAAATCTACCTTCCATTCGTGGAGTTTTAGTTCAATATTTCCTGCTCCGTGAGCCAAATCAAAACCAACATTAGCACCAACTTTATGTCCTGCTTCAGTAATGGCTTTCATGTCAAAAACTTGTCCGGTAAAATAATTCACTCCACCTATCATTACACAAGCCAAACTGTTTCCAGCATTTTCAATGGCAGCAATTATGTCTTCGTGTCTAATGGTTCTTTCTCCTTCACGAGGAGCTACTTCAATAATAGCGTCATCGGGATTAAATCCTGCATTCCTAACTTGCATTTCTAATGCGTATTGGTCGGAAGGGAAAGCTTTGGCTTCACAAACAATTTTATATCTTTGGTTGGTTGGACGGTAAAAGGAAACCATTAATAAGTTTAGGTTTACGGTAAGGTTATTCATTACTACCACTTCTTTGGGTAGAGCTCCCACAATTTTTGCAATAGGTTTAGCAAATTGTTCGTGGTAAGAAAACCAAGGGTTTTTAGCATGAAAATGACCTTCAACACCTAACTTAGCCCAATCTTCTAGCTCTTGTTTGATGTATGCTAACGTAGATTTTGGTTGTAATCCCAATGAATTTCCTGTAAAATAAATGGTTTCTTTTCCATTGATAACAGGAATGTGGAATTTGTTTCTGTATGATTTCAATTCATCTTGTTCGTCTAATTGTTGAGCAAATTTTAATGAGTTTTCAAATGTCATTTGTTAGTAGTGTAGTTTAAATGTTTATAGTTTATGCGTTTAGTTTTATCTTTACGTTCAAATTATTAGGGTTCATTTAGCCCCTCCTTCGGAGGGGTTGGGGAGGCTTTTGTAATTTACGTCCATAGCAACAATTAATGCTATAAATCCCCAAAAAGGAACGGAAAGTTTATCGGTATCTAAATAATTATTCATAAAACCATGCAGCACATAAGTACATAAGCCTAAGAGTGTGAAAAGAATAACCGTTTTCTTTTCGCCTTCTAACTTATGATAAAGTAAAGATCCTCTGTAAAATACAGCTATTATAATAAATAAAAAAGTAAGCGTTCCCAACACACCTGATTCTGCCAAAGGACCAATGTATTCGCTGTGGGCATTACCATTGGAGCTGGTATTGGTGCTAATAATGGTCATTTCGTTAGAAAGTTGGAAAGGAGCATATTGAAAGATATACGTTCCTGGTCCCCAACCAACAATGGGTTTTTCTAAAAACATACGCCAAGCACAACTCCAACGGTTTAGTCTTTCTAAATTAGAAGCATCTGTAGAAACATTAGACATAGATTGAACGTGTTCGGCAAGTTCTCCTGAAGAATCTTGATTGTTTTTTTCTAAACTTTGAAAAATGGTTGTCCAACTACTCGCTAACATTACGCCTAAAAATAAGCTAACCAACATAAGCGAACTAAACTTAATTCTAAATTTATAAATAAAATAAAGAGCGATTGCTGCAAACAAACTCAACCATGCTGCTCTTGTGTAAGAAAGAATAATTCCAATAGTGAATATTCCTATAATTGAAAGTGTAATGATTTTAAATAACGGTGAATTTTTTTTTAATAGAAAAATAAATAAAATAGGACAATACATAGCCAACACAGCTCCATAAGAAGTATGATCTCTGAAAAAGGGCCACATTACCCAATGAGCGGCTTTTTCATCGAAACTATAGATGGATAAACGAATAACACTATAAATGATTACACCAATTAACGGGATAATGTAGGCCCAAAAGTAGGTTTTGTAATTGCTATATTTAGCGAACAATTGTGTGGTTATAAAGTAAAAACAAACGATAAACCAGAGTTTAGCCACAAAAAATTTAAACGAAACAATGGGCATCGTGCTTGTGATTGATGTTATAAAAATCCATAGTAAATAGATTATTATTGAAATAGTTACAGGGTGTTTGAAAATTTTAGCATCAAAGCTTTTACTGTAAAGTAATTTAAAAAAGAAAAGCAACATCACACCAAACATCAACGGGTCGGTTGGCAAGGACATTCCAATCCCTCCATGTCCGCCAATTTCTAGAACAAAAGATATGGGTGTTGCAAAAACAATAAACCACATGAGTTTTTCGATATGAAAAAAAGCCATAAAAATTAGAGCAATGCCTAATGGAAGTAAAGCTAAATAAGTAAAATTGATGTAAAACAAATAGCTATTGAGTGCTATAAATAGGAAACTAGCAAGATAAATCCAATATGCATTAAGTATTCGAATCACAAATTAATTGTTTTTACGCTTGTTCGGAAAGTTTAAGTTTAGAAATACTATCTCTTAATAATAAAAAAACAAAAGCAAGCAAGAATGCAGACATGGTTGAAATCAAAACAATTAACATTCTTTTCGGAGCGTGTTTTTTATCGGCAGGTGTAGCGTAATCTATTACAAACTTAGAGGATACATTGGTACTAATATCTAATTTTATTTCATCTAATTTAAGTGCCAACGAATAAAGCTGTTTTTGTTCGGTAAAAAGCTTATCTCTAAAATAAATAAATTTATCTCCATGCGTAGAAAAAACGGCTAATCTCTTTTCTAATTCTTTAATTGCGTTTGTTTTATTTTCTAGTATAGCTATAGAAAGTTGTTCGGTATATCGTTCAACTTGTGAATCAAATTCATTGATGCCAAGAATCCGTAATAAAGTTAAACTATCTTGAAGTGCTTTTACTAATTCTGCTTTTTGACTATATTCTGTTTCGATTGTATGTACTGCATTAAGAGCAATTTGATTTTTTATTTCTTTGGTAACGGTATCTAATAAATTGGCAATTTCGTTGGCTATTTTTGCTGCCATTGCTGGCGAATAATCCAACACATTAATTTCTATGGCTGCAAATTTTGTGATGTTAAAAGTTACATTTCCTTGAAAAGTTTCTTTTAAATCGGTTTTCCATTTGCTTTGCGTAGTATCAATTCCGTAATATTCAATAAGATTTAAGTTTCGTATTGTTTGATTTCTAATTTTGTCTGATAAAAGAATTTGAAACATTTGTTCTGCTTCTTCTTTTTCTCCAAATTTTAATAAATCTTCTTTTATAGGATCACGAGAAATTAATGCTTTTGATACGGAGTTTATTGTGCTTGGAAATAACGTAACTGTTGATTGATACGTTTCCTTTATGAGAAATGAAGTTACTACCGAAACAATAAATGCAATTATACTTACAATAATTAATGGCTTTCTCCATTTATACATTAATACCAGTAGGTTTTGATTGTTTAGAAAATCAATTTGTTTTTTTGAACTCAATGTTATTTTGTTTTAGATTTAAGAAACGCCAAAAATAACTATTTATTTTGATTGATTTTACTTATAATCAACATAGGAAATTAGCTCTTCGATATTAAAGTATTTTCCTGTCCATCTTTTTTTGAGTACGCCATTTTCGATGTAATAAATTGCAGGTAAAATTCCTCCACTATAATTAAAGAAACTTTCCTCTTTCATCCATATAATGGGATAATTAAGAGCTGTTTTTGTAATTAATTTAGTTAAGGTTTCTTCTTTTTTTGTGGCAATTACAATAATTACATTTGTAATATTATTTTTTTTATTTAGTGTTCCAAGTTTGTAAGCTGCACTTTCGCAATGCGGACAAGAGGCACTGAAAAATACAAGAATTTTATTTCCTTCATCGAAGTTTATTTTTTCATTACTAAGATATGTGTTTGGCAATCTAGACCAATCAATTTTTTGATTTAATGGAATTGCTTGCACATGTTGAAGTCCAACTCTATTAATTAAGAATGGAAAGGAAAAAGAAATAAGTAAAAATAAAAGAGGTAATAATTTCAAACCCCAAGCGTAATAAGTTCTTTTAATAAAGAAGAGAATGGTAATGAGAATTAAATTTTTAATGATGGATAAAAATGGCGAAATGCTAAGCCAATTTCCAAAACAGCCACAATCAATGTCATTACCTTCAAAGTAGAGTAATAAAACTAAATAGATTGTGAATAAAATAAGGAGTATTTGTGTACATAAATAAATAAAATTTCTAAGCCAAAAATCAAATAAGATACATAAACCTAAAAACAGTTCGATTCCGATTATTATTCTCGCTAAAAACGGAACAAAAAACCAATTGGTAATACCTAAGTTAACTAATGTTGCTTCAAAAGGTTCAATTGGGAAAAGCTTACTTATTCCTGAGAGAATAAAAAATAAGCCAATTGATATTCTAATAATGGTATTTAATATAGACATAATGTTAATACATAAAAACCTTTAGAAGAAAACAACTAAAGGTTTTTATGGGTTTATTATTCAACTTTGCAATCTTGTCCTAATGCTTTTAAATCATTACAAGCATCATTGACATCACAATCACAACTGTCTTCAGTAATTGGTGCTGCACCTACACATTTACATTCTTCATTTTTACTACAAGAAGTGAAGATACTAATCGTAAACAAAGCGATAAATAAAATTTTTTTCATTTTTTTAGTATTAAAATTTCAAACAAATGTACTACATTAAAACAAAAAAACCATTCAATTGAATGGTTTTTTTGTTTGTGTTATTTGGAATTATTAATTAACAGCCGATTGAAACTCAGCATCATCTCTGTATTTAATAAACTCAGCATCATCTTTTGCTTTTGCTTTTAAAGAAGCATCTTTAGAAGTTGCCGTTTTAAGGTTATCAACCAACGCACCTTTATCACCGCTTCTTGCTCCTGCAATTGCTTTAAGGTAATATGCCAACGCTTCGTCTTTGTCAGCAGAATTATCAATAGTTTGACCTATTGAGTTATTTCCATTTAATAAGTTTGCTAATGCAGCGTTAAATGAATTTACTCCAGAAAAGTTAGAAGTTGCTGCAGCATAATCACCTTTAATAATGTTGATTATTCCTTTGTTTTCGTTAACTTCTTTTCCTGCGCCAGCAGCTTTTTCATAATAAGCCAATGCAGCATCTAAATTACCATTTAATCTTTCAATGATTCCTAAATTGTTATTTACAATTGGAGTGCTTTCAATTGCATTTGCTTTCTCAAATTCTGATTTTGCATCGGCTAATTTGTTTTGAGCAACATAGATATAACCTACATTGTTTGGACCTCTCCAATCGTTAGGGAATTTTTTCTCAAAACTTTTGTAGATAGATTCTTTTTTAGCTAAATCATTATATAGTGTAGCAGCATAAAGCATTTGTTCAGCATCTAAAGAATCAATTTTTGTATCCACTAATGTTTTGATTTCATCATCAGTTAAATTATGGTGTTTCATTACCAAATTAACTTGAGATCTTCTTAATTGTGGTAATACTTTTTTTGCAACTTCGTTGTAAGTAGCAGCTAAGTTTTTAATTTCTTCTTCTCTTTTGGTTACATCAGCATATTGTTCTAATACTCTAATAATTAATTCTTTGTCTTTAATATCAGATGCTTGCATCAATGTTTTAAAACCAGCCCAATCTTCACCTTTACCAGTTTCTTTACTAAAGCCTTCTGGAATTTCGATTTTGTTTTGTTTTAATAAAGCAATCATTGCTTTACCAGCTGAAGCAGCTCTTTCATTCGCTAAGTTTTCATTTTTGCTAATTTCACCTTCAGGAGAAGCGTAAGCATCAATTACCAAACTATTGTATTCCATTTTAACGTCTTCTTTCCATGCTTTGAAGTTTGCTTTTAAATCCTTAATGTCTTTATCAGTCATTTCAGAACCTCTAACAACAGAATTGTTCACTAAATAATGAATCTCAACATTGTTATTTAGTAAATGGAATTTTTCAAACTTATCAACAGCAAGAATTGCTTTGTCAGAAGCCATAACCAATTTAGGAGTAATTATAGTTCCATCAGCCACTTTTCTTGGATCTAAATCTTTACTTTTCCCTTTATATTCTCCTGATGCTCTTAATTCTAAAGTAGCTTTTTGCATTCCATCTTTGTAAGGAATTTTTGCTGTATGAGAAAAACTACCACCTTTTTCATAGTTAATTGTTGTGCCTTCTGCTTCTGAGGCTTCTCCTTTCAGTTTAAAAGGTTTAAATTCTTCTGTTCCACCTTCATAAACAATAACAGGAGTTACTGTAGCAGCCACTTTTTTATTAAAGTACTTTGCAGGAAAACTTCCATTAACAGAAAGAGCAATACTATCACCATGCATTTCCAATGGGTTTGGAGTTACTGTATAATTTACTTCTCCTTGTCTTTTAATCATTTTTGCTAATGGGTTACAAGCAAGCATAATAGTCGAAGAAGCAGCGATAAGGGTTAATAATTTAAAGTTTGTAGTTTTCATCTTAATGTATTTTGTTTTGTTTAGTTTTAAATTAAGTTGCAATATTAGTTAATGTTTTTGATAAAAAAAAAACTAAATACTATATTCTTATCAATTTTTCATGACATTTAGCTTGTCGCTGCAATTTTCTTCTAAATTTTTAATGGTTTTTTTTAAGATGGGATGGACTAAATCAGGTAAAATTTCTCGTAAAGGAATTAATATAAATTTCCTGTTGGTAATTTGAGGATGGGGAATTTCTAAATTAGGAAGGTTTATTGTTTCGTTATTATAAAACAAAATATCGATATCTATAATTCTTTCTCTCCATTTGTTTTTATCTGTTCTTACTCTTCCTAAATGTTTTTCAATTTCCATACATTTACTTAGTAATTCTATTGGAGATAAATTAGTTGTAACTAGTATTACTTGGTTTAAAAAATCCGATTGATTCGTTTCACCCCAAGCAGCAGTCTTATATAAAGAGGAAGATTTGCTTATTAAACCAATATTTTTTTCAATTAATTGTTTGGTTTCTATAAATGTTTGATTCACATCGCCTTGATTACCTCCTAAGGATAAAATAACTTGATTTGATTTGTTTTTTCCGTTCATCATTAATCAATACCATTAGTGTATAATCTGTTCTGTTTTATTGTTGTTGTTATTACATTTGCCGAAAGATTACAATTTACAAAAATAATAAACAATAATATTAACTAAAACAAAAATAGAATGAAACAATTTTTTAAATTTATGTTTGCTTCCATTGCGGGAATGATAGTAATGGGATTAATTTCCATATTCATACTAATAGGAATAATTAGTAGTTTATCCTCAACTGATGAGGCTACAAAAGTAAAAGATAATTCCGTTTTACATTTAACCCTGTCTGATCCCATTCCAGATAGAACTCCAGAAAATCCGTTTCATAACTTTAGTTTTTCAAATATGGAGCCTGATTTTTCTTTAGGATTAGATAAATTTTTGAAAACAATTGAACACGCCAAAACAGATGATAAAATAAAAGGTATATATTTAGACATATCCTCCATACCAACAGGAATGGCAAATTTGGAAGAAGTTAGAGCTGCTTTATTGGATTTTAAAACATCAGGAAAATGGATAATTAGTTATTCAGAAATTTATTCTCAAAAAGGATATTATTTAGCTTCGGTTGCTGATCAAGTTTATTTGAATCCAGCTGGTATTATGGAATTAAGAGGATTGTCGTCCGAATTAATGTTTTTTAAAAACGCATTAGAAAAATTAGATGTTGAAGTTCAAATTATTCGTCATGGAAAGTTTAAAAGTGCGGTAGAACCTTTTATGTTGGAAAAAATGAGTGAATCCAATAGAAAACAAATGGAATTAATTTTAAATTCTACTTGGATAAGTATGTTAGATGCCGTTACTACAAGCAGAAAAATTTCTTTTGAAACAATTAATGAATTGGCTGATAAAATAAAAATTCAGGATGCAAAAGATGCCTTGGAGCATGGTTTTATAGATAAATTAGTTTATAAAGATGAGTTGCTTGACATCTTAAAAGAAAAATTAGCCTTAAAAGTTGATGATGAGATGAATCTACTAAAAGTGAGTAAATATGCAGCTTCCATTGTAAACCCTTTTGAGAAACTTAAAAAACTTACCCCAACCAACAATCAAATAGCTGTAATTTACGCTAGTGGAAATATCGTGAGTGGTAAAGGAGAAAAAGGAGATATGGGTTCAGAAACTATTTCGTCAGCAATTAGAGAAGCACGTTTAGATACTAATGTAAAAGCCATTGTTTTGCGTGTTAATTCCCCTGGTGGAAGTGCATTAGCTTCTGATGTGATGTGGAGAGAAGTAGTGTTGGCTAAAAAAGCAAAACCAGTTGTGGTTTCTATGGGAAATGTTGCCGCTTCGGGTGGTTATTATATTTCTTGTGCTGCCGATAAAATTGTAGCCGATGAAAAAACAATTACGGGATCTATTGGTGTTTTCGGAGTTATTCCTAATGCCAAAGGATTTTTTAATAATAAATTAGGAATTACTTTTGATACTGTTAAAACGAACACGCACTCTGATATGATGACTATTTTCAGACCATTAACAGCGGAAGAAAAAGGAATTATTCAAATTGGTGTTGAAAAAATTTATGATGATTTTATTACTAAAGTTGCTGAAGGTAGAAAGATGACAAAAGAGCAAGTAGATTCTATTGGGCAAGGAAGAGTTTGGGTTGGATCTGATGCTCTGAAAATTGGTTTGGTTGATGAAATAGGAGGGATGAACAGAGCTATTGAAATAGCTAAAGAGATGGCTAAATTGGAAAATTATGAGCTAGTAGCTTATCCAAAAATCGAAAAAAATCCTTTTATAGATATAGCAATAGCACTTTCTGAAGATGCAGAAACTCGTATTGTTAAAAACAAATTAGGAGAAAGCTATAAATACTATCAAAAAATTGAGAAAGTATCCACTCAATCTGGAATTATGGCGAGAATGCCTTATGAGATAGAGATACATTAAATAGAGCCTGTCTGTAAAGTCCAACTTCTTCGTTATTCTTGTTTTAAAAATCAGTCATTTACGAAAGTAAACTTCTGATTTTTAAAACTGCGAAAGCCTCAAACTCGAACTTTACAGTTCAGCCTCTTGGCTTTATAGATATATTAAATAGTATTAGACCTAACAGGTTTCTGAAACCTGTTAGGTCTTTTAATTCTTATTTCACATTAAACTCTAGCATTTTTTTATCTTCTATGTAGCAACTGAGTTTATCATTGATGGAAATAGCACTAACTCCGGCAGGAGTTCCTGTAAAAATGTAATCACCAATTTTTAGCGTTACAAATTGCGAAACATAAGCGATAATTTTATCAAAACTAAATAGCATATCACTGGTATTTCCTACTTGTCGTAGCTCATCATTGATTTTTAAACTAAAATTTAATTGGTTGATATCTTCAAATTTAGAAATAGGAACAAAATCACTTGTGGGAGCTGAAAAATCAAAAGCTTTGGCTTTTTCCCAAGGCAATCCTTTTGCTTTGCATTGTTCTTGAACATCCCGAGCAGTAAAATCAATGCCTATTCCAATTTCCTGATAATATTTATGGGCAAATTTTGCCTCAATGTGTTTACCAATTTTAGAAATTTTTAATACAATTTCTACCTCGTGGTGTAAATCTTTAGTGAAACTAGGGTAAATAAAGGGATTTCTTTTAGGCAATAATGCTGTATCCGGTTTAATAAAAAAAACAGGTTCAGAAGGCACAGAATTGTTCAGTTCCTTGGCGTGATTAACATAGTTTCTTCCTATACAAATAATTTTCATCTGTTTATTTATTTTGTTAAATCGGTCAGATGGAAGTCGCCAATAATCATTCTCCTGCGTGTTGAACTTTTTAGTATGGCTCGTTTCATTTTTTTTATTTCAATGCGTTTAATTTAATTTGAGTAAGTACTTTTTTGGTGTATAGTGGAAAATCGCCATTCATCATCCAGTGGTAGTAACCAGGTTCTTTTTCCAAAACCTCTTTTACTGGTTTTCCTTTGTGTTTTCCAAAATTAAAAACTTCTACATTATTTTCATCATAAATAATACGTCCCAATAAATCTACATTTTTGTTTTGTTGCGAAAATTCAGACAAATAAGTTACATCTTTTTGTAAATCTTCATATTTATCTAATTGAGCTTCTAAAATTTCAAAAGTTGCAGTGGTATCAGCTTCTGCACTGTGTGCATTTGTTAAGTCTTTGCTGCAATAAAATTTATACGCAGCAGAAAGTGTACGTTGCTCCATTTTATGAAAAATGTTTTGTACGTCAATTAATTTTCGCTTAGAAATATCAAAATCGATGTCAGCTCTTAAAAATTCTTCAGCCAACAAAGGCACATCAAATTTGTTTGAATTATAACCAGCTAAATCACAACCTTCAATAAATTTTGCTAAATCTTTCCCAATTTGTTTAAAAGTGGGTTGGTCTTTCACATCTTCATCCGTAATTCCATGAACAGAAGTAGATTCTTTAGAAATGGGAATAGTGGGATTAATTAATTTTGTTTTTACTTCTTTTTCGCCATTTACATGGATTTTTACAATAGAAATTTCCACAATTCTGTCGGAAGCAATGTTTAATCCAGTAGTTTCTAAGTCAAAAAAGGCAAGGGGTTTGGTTAGTTTTAAGTTCATATAATTGAAAGTAGTTAGGAGTTTAGTAATTCACAATTCATAATTCACAATTCACAATTCATTTAGTTAATGGTTCGTCTAACAAATAAAAGTCTATAAATTCTCTCACACAGCCATCGCCTCCTTTGGTTTGTAGCACTAAATCAACGGTTTCTTTTACTTTTAGTACTGCATCGGCTGGACAAGCACTAAAACCAATAGCTCTCATCACAGGTAAATCATTAATATCATCACCAATAATGGCAACTTCTGCAAGTGTAATGTTTAGTTTTTCGCACCATTGGTTAAGAATTTCTAGCTTAGGTTCTTGACCAACATAAAGGTTGTTAATTTTTAATAATTCGGCACGAGCTTTAACCATTTCTAATTTAAACCCAGAAGAAATAATTCCAACTTCAACCCCAATTTTAGGCAGTGCCATTATAGCCATTCCATCTTTTGCATTGTATTTTTTAAACTGGTCGCCATTTTCTGTAAAAAACATCCCTGCATCAGTCATAACACCATCTACATCTAAAATCAATAATTTAATGTCTTTTATTTTAGACCTATCAACAAACATTGGTCGGGTAAGCATATTTTCAATATCTAACTGATTATTGGTGCAGAAAAATTGTAAATCGCCCAAGGACAATTCATTGATGTTGGCAATAGCATATTCAGCACAAAAATCATTCAACGATTTTTTTTCTCGAGCTAAAAATGAGGTGATATTTTGGGTAAGGAGTTTCATTGAAGTTATTTAAAATTCAAATATAAGAATGAAAATGAATTATTTTTATGCAATACGAAGCATTTTTGAGAAGCATAGCCATAGCTATGGTTAGAGAAAATAACGAAGTAGTGTGAAAAAAGAAACATTTTTTAATTTATGGTTTGGAATTTAAATAACTTCATTATATAATTTTATAACCAACACTATTAGCTACAGGTTCTATGGCTGATTTTAACGCTGCAAAAGATTCGTGTGTTAATTGCTGCGAAGCATCAGACTTAGCAACAGCTGGATTTGGATGAGCTTCTATTAATAACCCATCAATTCCCATTGCTACACAAGCTTTTGATAAGCGTTCTATTCCGTAACGATAACCTAAGGCATGGCTCGGGTCTAAAATAATAGGCAGATTGGTAAATTCTTGTAAATAAGCAACTCCGCATAAATCTAAGGTGAAACGTGTTTTTGTTTCAAAAGTACGTATGCCTCTTTCGCACAAAATAACATTTTCATTCCCTCCAGAAAGCATAAATTCTGCTGCCTGAACAAATTCTTGTAAGGTTGTTCCGAAACCTCTTTTTAATAAAACAGGCTTGCGGGTTTTAGCACATGCACGCAAAATACCTTGGTCGTACATCGCTTTAGCACCAATTTGAATCACATCACTATGTTCTATCACTTCATCAACATGTGTAGCATCTCTAACTTCGGTAATAACCGCCAAACCATGTTGCTCACGCATTTTAACTAATAGTTTTAATCCTTCCAAACCCAACCCTTGAAAACTATAAGGGCTTGTACGAGGTTTGTAGCAACCGCCTCTTAACGTAGTTAAATTAAGCGATTTTAACAATGCTGCACTTTGTTGAATTTGCTCTTCAGATTCTACCGAGCAAGGTCCACCAATCAACAAGGTGTTTTTAGTGTTTCCACCAATAGTTACGTTACCAATTTTTACTTCACGCGTTTCATTTCTATACGCTCTTGAAGCAAGCTGCATATCATTTTCAAACACCCAGTGCTTTTCAGTAAAAGCAGCTACTTCACTCGGCACTTCTTTTACAGATGATGAAGTAATTAATACTTCTCTTTCTTGAGAATGAATGTGAAAAGCTTTAATTTTTTCAGCTAACTGACTAGCAGTGGCGGCTGTAATATCTTTATTTAAATGAATAATCATATTTCTCCTTTTATCAAGTTTACAAAAGTAACAATTCCAACGGCATTTCCATCTGCATTTAGCACAGGAAGATACATTACTGGAAAAGATTGTTCTCTTACTAAATTCAGCATATCATCAACTGTTGCTGTATCTAAAATGGTTACAGGCGTTTTGTTAATCATTTCCTGTGTATTCATTCTTTCAATATTGTCTAAATTCTGCAACAAAGTTCTTCTTAAATCAGCATTAGAAATTATTCCTTCAAATTTTTTATTGTTCTCTACTAAGGTTACGCCTAATTTCCCAAAAGTTATTTGTTCTAAAATATTTTTAAGATTGAGTTGAGAGAAGTCTATTATCGGACATTCTTCACGAGGAATCATAAAATCTTTTATCTTAAAAAGAGAAACTATTTCTCGCTTGGTTAAGTCCATTAATGCTTGACCGACACTGGTTGCTTTAAACAAAAAACTGCCTGAAACTGAAGTGTGTACTCCCATATTTCTTAAAATGAAGGAAACTTCTCCATTTACACCGCCATCAACATGCACATTTTTATTAGGGTATTTTTGTTTGAATTTTCTAATTTTTTTAAAGTTGATAGGATCAAAAACACCACCACTTTGTCCTGGAATAGTTGCCATTATCAAGATGAAATTAAAATCGCTAAAGGAATCAAAAGCATCAACATTAGTAGGCGTTATAATTGCCAAGCCTTTTTGTCCTTTAATGTCGGATGGGATTTCAAAACCTGCAGGCAACTCTTCATATTGAAAAGTAAGGTATTCCACAGGGTATTTTCTTAGTAAATCAAAATACTTTTCGGGAGTTTTGGTAATAATATGTAAGTCTATGGGGAGTTTGCACCATGTTCTGATGTCAGCAATATCATCAAAAACACTAATGTCATCATTACAATCTACATGCAATAAATCTACCTGATGAGCTTCTAAATCTGCAATGGTTTCTTTTAAAGGTCTTTTGTTATCCGAATAGATAGATCCTGATATTTTCATGAATTTTTTATGTTACTTACGTAATGTCAAAACTACTTAATTTTTTGATTAATGTAGATGCCACGAATGCACGAATATTATTTCTTTTTTATTCGTGTATTCGTGACATTTTTTAGACTTACAAGTTTATGGACAGACACTATTTAATGCGTTGTAATTTGCAATTTTTTTAATTTCACAAATGTTACACGCAATATACGAATATGCACTTTTCAAGTTTAATTTTTAACCAAAATTTCATGCAATACTTTTACAATGCGTTGGGTTGCTTTTCCATCCCACAGTGGAGGAATAGTTCCTTTTTTATAGCTACCACTTTCAATTTCGTTGATTTTTTCAGCTACAGCTTCATAATTGTATTCAACCAATTCATTTGTGCCCAACGTAACAGTACTAGGTCTTTCGGTGTTTTCTCTCAAAGTTAAACAAGGTACTTGCCGATAGGTTGTTTCCTCTTGAATTCCACCACTATCTGTAAGCACATAGTTGCATGTTGCAATCAATTTTTGAAAAGCCAAATAATCAAGAGCTTCTGAAATAATAACTTTTGGGTTATTTTCTAATAAATGAAAGAGGTTGTGTTTGATTAAACTGTTTTTGGTTCGGTGATGAATAGGAAGAACAAGATGATTATTTTCCGACACTCTATTAATGATGTCGAGCAGAACTAATAATCTTTCTTTTGTATCAACATTTGAAGGTCTATGCATGGTCATCAACACAAAACTTTTATTCACTAAATTTAATTTTTCTAAAATGTCATTTTGTTGAATAATGGAATCAAAAGCCACCAAGGTATCTATCATGGTGTTGCCTACAAAATGAATTTGTTCAGGTGATTTACCTGAGGCAAGTAAATTATCATAACCACTTTGTTCGGTTACAAAAAAATGATCGGCAACTAAATCGGTAATTAGTCTATTAATTTCTTCAGGCATTTCATTGTCGTAGCTTCTCAAACCACTTTCCAAATGAAACAATAAGGTGTTTGTTTTATTTCCAACAATTGCACCAGCTAAAGTAGAATTAACATCACCAACAACAATTAGTGCATCGGGCTGGTGTTTTATCACTGATTTTTCCAGTTCAATAATAATTTGACCAATTTGAGCAGCAGGACTGCTTGGTGCAATAGTTAAAAATTCTGGTTTTTTAAGATTTAATTGTGTAAAAAAAATATCAGACATGTTGGTGTCAAAATGTTGATTGGTGTGAATAAGAATGTATTCAAAAGCATTGCCATAAGCAGCCAATTCCTTTTCAAATTGAGTTATTTTGATGAAATTTGGTCGAGTACCAACAACGAGCATTATTTTTTTTGACATATTTTTTATATTAAGATTCAAAATTAGCATTTTAAGGGTATAAAAAAAGATTTAAATGGAGTTAAAAATAAACTTAAAAAAAAATTTTTGAATTAAAATTCGATTTACATTTGTGTTATAATAGCTGCTTATTGTTTAAGGTTTTTGGGTATTTGATTCCAGCTGTTAAATTTATCACAAACTCAATTTGTAACCTTTAAACTTAACTATAAGCATGATACATCCTATCACTGAATTAAAATTTATCAGTAATGAAATTGGCTACGGTGTTGTAGCTCGAGAGTTTATCCCAAAAGGAACAATAACTTGGGCATTAGACAAGTTAGATAGAGAATTTACTCCCACAGAAATTCAATCCTTAGATGCTATTTATCAGGATATTTTAGACTTCTATACATTTCGAAACAACAATGGCAATTTTGTGCTTTGTTGGGATAATGGCAGGTATGTTAATCACAGTTTCAATTCCAATTGTTTAAGTACGGCTTATGATTTTGAAATTGCTATTAGAGATATACAACCAGGAGAACAACTTACCGATGATTATGGGTATTTGAACATCCCAGCTCCATTTAGAGGCATTGATGAAGGAACAAAACGGAAGGTTGTTTACCCAAATGATTTAGTGAAATATCATAAAGTGTGGGATAAAAAATTAGAAAAAGCATTTCCCTTAATAACGAAAGTGAACCAACCCTTGAGAAACTTAATTACAGAAGAAACTTGGAAAGAAATTGAAGTTGTTGCAGAAGGAAAAAAACAAATGGTGTCCATCTTGCATAATTTTTATACCAACGGAATCAAATAACAAAAATCAAATAACAAAAATCAAATAACAAAAATCAAATAACAAAAATCAAATAACAAAAATCAAATAACAAAAATCAAATAACAAAAATCAAATAACAAATAACAAATAACAAATAACAAATAACAAATAACAAATAACCATTGACTATTAACCATTGACTATTAACCATTGCCCATTGCCCATTGCCCATTGCCAGTTTTAAAACTTTTAATATACTACATTAACAAGTATTGATATAAAACACTAATTTCGGGGTATAAAAATATGTATCCCGAAAAATTAAATATCAAAGCATGGGCAGAAGAGGACAGACCTCGTGAAAAATTACTTTCAAAAGGTAAAGGAGCACTATCTGATGCTGAATTAATAGCCATATTAATTAGCTCTGGCAGCAGAAATGAAACTGCTGTAGAACTCTCAAAACGCATCTTAAGTTCCATAGAAAATGATTTAAACAAATTAGGGAAACTTTCTATTTCTGATTTAAAACAATTTAAAGGAATTGGAGAGGCTAAAGCAATAAGCATTGTTGCTGCATTAGAATTAGGAAGAAGAAGGAAAGATACAGATGGGGAAGAAAAAAAAGCTATTAACTCCAGCAAGGATGCATATAACACAGTTATAGATGTTTTAAGTGATTTGCCGCACGAAGAATTTTGGGTGCTTTATCTGAATAGAAAAAATTGTGTTATCAAAAGAAACAACATCAGTAAAGGCGGAGTAGCTGGTACAGTTGCAGACGCTAAAATTATTTTTAAAGAAGCGATAAATCAATTGGCTTCAAGCATTATTTTGTGCCACAATCATCCATCAGGGAATTTACAACCCAGTCAGGCAGATATTCAACTTACAAAAAAATTGAAAGAAACAGGGCTTGTTATGGATGTCCCTGTAATTGATCATATAATTGTTGGTGATGGAAAATACTTTAGTTTTGCAGATGAAGGGTTGATATAACGATTTACGATTGTCCATTGCCTATTGCTCAACAAACTCTAATTAATTGATAATAGTTTATTCACATACAATAACAGAAAGAGTTGCTTACATTTTCAGAACAATTTTTGAAGATGTATTAAATGTTCAGGTGTCTTTCACCAACGATGTTTCATTTTTTACTCAAAGTAACTTGCCCAAAATTAACTATTCAACTCAAGCAATAGAAAATTCACTTTTCTTTCCTGCAACACATTTACTTTTTGAAAAAGGAGTGAAAGAACAAAAGATTGAAGTGTTTGAAGATCAACTTCATCAAAAAGTATTTTTCAAGGTTGAAAAGGGTTCGTGTTTTTCTTTTGATATGTTTGCAGCAAGTTTTTACCTCATAACCAGATACGAAGAATATTTACCACATAAGACTGATAAACATGGTCGATTTTTAGCATCAGAAAGCCTTGCTTTCAAGCACAGTTTTATTAAAGTTCCAATAATTAACTATTGGATAAATCACTTGGAACGATGTATTAAAGATAAATATTCGGATTTTCAATTTCCAGAGAGAAAATTCAACTATTTAAGCACTATTGATATTGATAATGCGTATGCCATTCAGCACAAAGGATTTTTAAGAACAGTTGGAGGAATTGCTAAAGCAACTTTTTCGAGGAATAAGTTGAAACAACGACTTAACGTATTGGTTAAGAAAGAAAAAGACCCTTATGATACGTTTGCATATTTAGAAAATTTTCATCAACAACAAAAAATAAAGCCCATCTATTTTTTCTTGGTTGGAGATTATGCTGAGTATGATAAAAATTGCGATATAGAAAACGAATCATTTCAACAGCTAATAAAGAATTTAGTGGTTGAAAATGAAATAGGCATTCACCCATCTTATCAATCTAATGAAGCGAATGATAAGCTTCTTTTAGAAAAAAATAGATTAGAAAATGTTATAAACAAAACTATTTTAAAAAGCCGGCAACATTATCTAAAACTAACATTTCCAACAACTTATAGAAGGCTATTGAAAGCAGGAATAACCATGGATTATACAATGGGATATGCAGAAACAATAGGTTTTAGGGCAAGTATTGCTCATCCTTTTTTTTTTTATGATATAGAAAATGAACAAGCTACAAAATTAAAAATCACTCCATTTTGTGTTATGGAAGCTACATTTCTGTACTATGAAAACAAAACTCCCGAACAAGCATTAAAAGAAATTTATCAACTTATTGATGAAGTAAAAAAAGTAAAAGGTACTTTTGTAAGCGTTTGGCATAATGAATCATTGTCGGATGAAGGAATATGGAAAGGATGGAAGGATGTTTATGAAAAAATGATTTTCGGTACGGTCAACAATAAAAACATTTAACAATAAAAACATGAATGTAATTAATTTAGGAGCAAATAACACTATTTTTAATCAATTTATTGCTGAAATTAGATCCGTTGATATTCAAAAAGACAGTATGCGATTTAGAAGAAATTGTGAGCGTTTAGGAGAAATTTTTGCGTATGAAATCAGTAAAAAATTAACTTATGAATCATCAAACATTGTAACTCCTTTAGGAGAAGCACCAATACATTTACTTTCAGAACAACCTGTTTTAGCAACCATACTAAGAGCAGGATTACCATTGCATCAAGGGTTGTTAAATTATTTTGATAAGGCAGACAATGCCTTTGTTTCGGCTTATAGAAAACACCACAAGGATGGCTCTTTTGTGATAGAAGCTGAATATATGGCTAGTCCGAGTTTAGAAGATAGAATAGTTATTTTGTCAGATCCAATGTTGGCATCAGGAGCCTCAATGGTTGAGATTTATAAATTATTACTTGAAAAAGGAAAGCCAAAACAAATTCACATCGTATCTTTAATTGCTAGTATTGAAGGTGTCGATTTCGTAAAAAAACAATTGCCCGAAGACACTATTATTTGGGTAGGAGCAATTGATGATGAGCTTACAGCTCAATCATACATTGTTCCTGGTTTAGGTGATGCGGGTGATTTAGCTTATGGAGCTAAAGAATAAATGATGATTTTAATTTCAAAATTTGTTGGGTTACTTTTGCTCACAACTGTTAAATTTCTTGCGGTTGCTTTAATACTAATGGTTGATAAATCAATTACTCCAACTGAACTATTTTTGGTTCTCTTAATTGGAGGAACTTTGGGAGTTTTATTTTTCTATTTTTTGGGTGCATTAGTTAATACACTATTGGATAAACTTTTGTTGTTGTGGAAAAAAGAAACAGCACAAAAAAAAAAATTTACGAAAAGAAACAGATGGATAATAGCGATTAAAACAAAATACGGATTAATTGGAATATCAATACTTTCGCCAATTTTTTTTTCTATCCCATTGGGTTGCTTTTTAGCAAGTCGGTTTTATAGAGAAGAAAAAAAAACATTATTTGTGATGCTTTTTGGAGTTTTATGTTGGACAATTATTTTTACTGTCGCAAAAATAATTTTATTGTAAATTTTTCTTATTAAATATGAAATAACCAAAATGGAATAAGAAAGTCCATCTATCTTCTTGTTTATCATAATAATTCACATTAAATGCAAAAGGACCAATTGGAGTTTGATAAACTAAAGAGCTAGAAAAAATATATTGACGAGTTGCCCATTGTTTTCCTAATTCTCCTTTCTTAAATTCATTTTGAATAATTTCTTGATAGGGTTGAAAAATATATCCTTCAATTCGAAGCTGCGTATTTTTATAAACTTCAAAAATAGTTTTTGCACCGCCAGCTACATATTTTTTAGCTCTCAATCTTTCCTGAAATAAAGTTACACTTTCTGTAATTGGTTGAAATGAAGATGCCGCCAACACACTTGCTGTATAATTTTCAAAAAAGGGTTGTGTAGAATATACAACTTCGCCCATCACTCCAAAACGAGCCCAACCTCTTTTGTTGAAATAATTATCCACTTTTGCTTTAAGTAAAATCCAATTCAAATATGATTTTGAAATATCTTTTATTATGGAAGTTGAACCAGGAACAGTTCGTTCTCTACCGTTAATGTATTTTGCTTCAATTAAAATTTGCCTACCTTTTGAGGCATATTGTTTTAAATCTAATGAGTTATTATCAAAATTTATAAATAAAGAATGATTTTTAAAAGAAGTTTCATCAGTTGTATCAGTAGAAATAAATTGCCTGGTTTGATAATAATTATTATTTAATTCGCCAAATGTACCTCCTAATATTAATTTATTTTTAAAACCCAATGGTAAACCTACTTCTGATTTAACATAAAGTTCATCGCTTACAAGAAAAGAGGGTTTTGTGTCTTCAAAAAAAGTAGAATTGCTTTTAAAATAATCCCACTGCTCGGATATGGCTTGGGTTTGCCAATAGAATGGTATTTTACCAGAAACATCCAATCTGTAACCTGCAATAAGTGAATTGGTTAATCGTCCCAAATAAGTTTCAACAGTAAAGGAATGAGCCACCTTTCTAAGTAAATTATACTGAATTCCAATGTAACCAGTACTTACAGGTCTCGAAGAAAATACACCACCAAAGGATATGAACAAGTTTTTCTCTTTTTTAGCTTGTAAATTAAGTGAAAATAAATTGATAGAATCATTGTAAATGGCTTCAGGATATAGAGATTTAATTTTATTATCGGACGATATTTTTGTATATTCAGACTTAAATGTTTCAGCGGTTGAGGAACCCTTTTTTAATTGTAATGACTTTTCTATGTAGTGATTTTGTTTTTTAGACAAACCTGAAACAGTTACGTTATTAAAAATAAGTGGTGGCAAACTTGCTTTGTAAGTTGCCCTGGCTTTTTCAATTTCAACTTTAGTAACTTTTCTTGTTATCTGATTTTGTAAGTCAGTAATTTTATTCATAGTAGCTAAGTAGCCAATTTGAATTAATTGTTCATTATTATCAAAATTAAATGTAGAAAAATTAGATGCTTCAGGTTCAATTAGTATGGAATACTCGCATGGAATTATATATTCAGTGTCGTTTGATATAATTGCTTTTATTTGAGAAACCACATTGTCTTCATTTGGGGGTAAGAAATTTGACGAAACATTACTTCCAATGATGAAATCAGGATTAAAATCATCATAAATCACATTGGAAGGAAAGTTGTTATACAATCCTCCATCAAAAAGTAACATGGAATCGTAGGCAATGGGAGGTAAATAAAAAGGATAAGCCATAGATGCTCTAATTGCAGTTGGAAGTTTACCTTTTTTTAATACAACAGCTTTTTTTGTGATAATATCAGAGGCCACACATCTAAAAGGAATAAATAAACTATCGAAATTGTTTTTTGATTTTGCTGATGCTGGTGCAAAATATTCCATTAAACCGTAATTTATTGCTCTTGGTGAGATTAAATTAGTTGGCAAATTAATTTCCCAAAGGGTATCTGTGTTTAGTTTAAATGTTATTAATGAAGGTGTTATGGCTTGTTGGCGTAAATAGAAAATATATTTTTTGTTTAAATTTCCTTGAGCCCAATTTTTAAATTTTTCTGAGAGAAACAATTCTTCAATTTCAGTTGGTGAATATCCTGAAGCATAAAGTCCAGCAATTAATCCTCCCATAGAAGTTCCGGCAATATAGTCAATGGGTATATTATGTTCTTCTAATGCTTTTAAAACCCCAATATGAGCTATACCACTAGAGCCACCACCACTCAAAACAACACCAACAGATTGTGCTTTTAATGCAAAATAAGGCACTAAAAAAATACCGATGTAAATAGAAATGGTTAGTATTTTATGAAGCAACTTGATAATAATGAGTTTTAAATTTCAAAATTACAGTAAGTTCCTCTTAAAAAATAGAATAGCTAATAAAAATTTAGGAAAATATTTACTCTTATATTTCTGCTTTGACGAACTTATTAATTGTTCGGTTTGGATAAACTTTTAAAGCTTGATCTAAACATTCAATGGCGTTTCTTAACGAATCTTTGTTTAAAACGTAAGCCATTCTAACTTGATTTTTGCCTAATCCTTTTGTGGCATAAAATCCAGCTGCAGGAGCTAACATTATTGTTTGATTGTTGTATTCAAATTCTTCTAACAGCCATTGGCAAAAGTGTTCTGCATTTTCTATAGGAAGTGATGCTACAGCATAAAATGCACCACCAGGAGTTGGGCAAAATATACCTTCAATTTTATTTAAACCTTCAACCAACACATCTCTTCGTGCTACATATTCAGCAGATACTTCATCAAAATAGCTTTGGGGTGTTTCTAAGGCAGCTTCGCCAGCAATTTGACCTAATGTTGGTGGGCTTAATCTTGCTTGAGCATATTTTAAAGCTGTGGACATTAATTTTTTATTTTTAGAAATAAAAGCACCAATTCTTGCTCCACACATACTATATCGTTTCGATATGGAGTCAACAACAATGCTGTTTTCTTCGATTCCATCTAAGTTGAAAATCGAAATATGCTTTTTTCCATCGTAACAAAATTCTCGATAAACTTCATCTGAAATTAAATAAAGATTATGTTTTTTTACAATATCTCTTAATGTTTCTAATTCTTCTTTGCTATATAAGTATCCAGTCGGGTTTCCTGGATTACAAATTAAAATCGCTTTTGTTTTTTTTGTTATCAGTTTTTCAAATTCAGAAATGGCAGGTAATGCAAATCCATTTTCTATGGTAGATGTTACAGGCACTATGTTTACGTTGGAAATTTTAGCAAAACCATTGTAGTTTGCATAAAATGGTTCTGGAATAATTACCTCATCACCTTCATTCATACAGCAATTGAAAGCAAAAACCAACGCTTCTGAGCCTCCTGTAGTAACAATAATATCTTCTGGGGTAATGTTGAAGTTTAGCTTGTTATAATATTTTGTTAAACCAGTTCTATATCCTAAACCACCTGCTGAATGGCTATATTCTATTATGTCTCTATCAATGATTCGTAGTGCATCAATAGCAACTTCTGGAGTTTTTATATCGGGTTGACCAATATTCAAATAGTAAACGGTTCTTCCTTTTTGTTCCGCTCCTTGTGCAAAAGGAACTAATTTTCGTATTGGAGATTCGGGCATTGCAGCACCTCTTTCTGATATATTGAGCATACGTTAATATGTGTTAAAATTCGAGGGGTAAAAGTAAACAACTTGAATTAGTTTTTTTATGAAAATAAATGGAATTTATACTTCCCTAAGTTAAACTTTTAATTATGAAGTTGTTTAAACTTTTCTTTAGTTGCTTTAGTTGCTTTAACAACTCCTCTGAAAATAAGTTTTTGTTTGAGTTGTTTAGTAGATTTTTGTGTGATAAAAATTAACCCTACTTCACGTTCTTGGTAGCCAATTTTATCGTTTGTATTAAAAACTACTTGAAGCAAATATTTTTGATTGGGAATAATTTTGTCGGCATTTTCAAGTTTAATTTCTGTGCAACTACAATCAACTTCAGGAGGAAGCATACTTAATGTGTCATTTCCTACATATTCAAAATAATAATCTAAAGTTATAATTGCACCTTCATTTACTTTTTTGAAAGATTGTTTTGTTTTTTCAAATTGAAGCTCATTTATTTGAGCAAAAGAAAAGCTTGTTGTTAATATTAACAACAAGCTTAACTTTATTTTTAGTGATGAAAATATATTCATCATTATTATTAGTTATTTACTGGCGCTCCAGATTGTTCCTTCACTGGAGAAGTTTGAGGAGCAACAATTGTTCCTTTAATTCTCAACACTTTTGAAGCTTCTGATGCATTAGAAGTTATAGTAACCGATTTGTTGATCGGTCCAACTCTTTTTGTATCATATTTTACTTTAATTACAGAACTTTCACCTGGTTTAATTGGTTCTTTTGGCCAAGTTGGAACAGTACATCCACAACTTCCTTGAGCGTTAGAAATAATTAGAGGAGCTTTTCCTGTGTTGGTAAACTTAAATTCTCTAACACCATCAGCACCTTGTTCAATGGTTCCATAATCAATCACTTCTGTTTCAAATTTAATGTCTGCTCCACTAGGATTTTCAACAGTAGTTGTAGGAGTGGTTCCCACTTGTGCTTGCACTCCTAAAAGTGATGCTGCAACAATTCCAAATGATAAGATAATTTTTTTCATAATTGTAAATTTTAATTAATATAAATGATTTTTAAACTTTAAATAGTTGTTAAGCCAAATTTACGATTGCTTTATAACAATATAAATCAATTAACACTTCATTAACAAAAAAAGAATTAATCTGTTTTTAGCAGACTACTTCCATCAAAAGCAAAAGGAAGTAAATCAGAGACGCTATTAAAACACCAAATTTTAGAATTCCCCGATTTCATAACAACTTTTATTGGTTGTTTTTGTTTGTATTCATATTCTAACAAAACTTGCCGGCAAGCACCACAAGGAGAAAAAGGAGTTTCATTTGAAGTTTCTGTTACAATAGCTATTTCTTCAATAATTTCGTTGGGAAATGTTGCTCCAGCATAGAAAACAGCAACTCTTTCAGCACAAATACCTGATGGATAGGCTGCATTTTCTTGATTTGTTCCTAAAATAATTTCTCCATTTTTTAAACGAATAGCACTACTCACCTTAAATTTTGAATATGGAGCATAAGCGTTGTGTA
Source organism: Vicingaceae bacterium (assembly GCA_019429185.1). Classification (GTDB taxonomy): domain Bacteria; phylum Bacteroidota; class Bacteroidia; order Flavobacteriales_E; family Vicingaceae; genus BRH-c54. The sequence continues at coordinate 6,051 of JAHYJH010000017.1, read as the reverse complement.
AATTTTCTTCTGCTTTTTTTAATAAGAGTTGCGTAGATGAAGGAATATCATCGCTGTTATTAGCATATTCATCAAAAGATAGGGTGATATTTTTTTTGCTCATGGAAGTAATATAAATTAGACATTCAAAAGTAATTATAAGTATTAAGAAATGGTTGAAGATTGATGTTAAATGTTTGTATGGATGTGATGGTTTTTTTGTTTCTTTATTTTTTACCTATTTTTGAAAATCTAAGGAAAGTTTTAGACGAGCAGTTGTTATTCCTCATTCTGTGAGAAAAGTGCCAATAAAAACAAGAATAGAAATCGTGGAAAATTCTTATCTTTGTAGTAAATCAATAATCGAACTAAAATGTATAAAACAATAGACATAGACCGTAAAAATCTAACTATACTGGGAGTGAAATTTTCTGATCTTAAAACATTAGAAAGTACTGCAAATGCTATTGGAACAAATATGTTTGAGGGTTTTGAACCGACAAAAGAATTAATACAATTGTATGTAGATTGGAAAACAGGTATAACTTCCGAAACAGACTTTTTAGCTAAGTTATATACCATTTATGGAAAATAACTATCAGTACATTGATCCCGATTACAAATACACCAATAAAATTGGTGTGCTACATAATTTGGCGAATATAGAAGATGAAAAAATACTGTTAGCTTATGAGAGTTTAAAGGTTTCTAAAAGAGTTGAAGAGTTATTTGAAAATCCAATCAAAATCAAAGACTCTAATTCATTGCTTATCGTTCATCACTATTTGTTTCAAGATGTATATGAATGGGCGGGAAAAGTCAGAACCGTAAATATCAGCAAAAACGGAAAGCCTTTTTTTGACGGAGAACGATTTTATATTGCTTTTCAATACTTAGACACACTTATTGCAGAATACAGAGTCATACAAAAAATCAATAAAAAAGAGTTAGCTCATAAATTAGCCGAAATTTTGGACAATGTAAATTATTTACACCCTTTCAGAGAAGGAAATGGACGAGCTCAGAGAGAATTTTTGAGATTGTTGGCTTTAGAAAAAGACATAAAATTGAATCTCAATCCACCCGATAATAAAAGCGTTTATGAACGATACATGAATGGCACTATAAATAGCGATGTAAATACATTGACTGAATTGATTTTAGAACAGATTGAAAATAATAAGAACGAGGTATAACAACAGTAACTGTTGCATGCCTCACTGCACGTAGTCTGGAGCGAAAGCAATAGCTAAGGCGACTATTGGTTTATAACTACAAAAGCAAAAAAGGCTTAGCTTCAAAAAAAATTCACACTTAAATTTGGAAAATGTTGTCTTTTTAGGTAACTTTGTATGGAGTTTGAAAAAGGAATAAAATTGAGCGAATTTAAAAGAGAAATAGGCTTTTACGAAAGCCACTTTAGAGACTTCTATTTTAAACAGTCGCTTGCTGTTCGTAAGAAAATTGACTGGACACTTTTGATTATAAAAAATACTCGAATTGTACCATAAAAATTTCTAAAGTATCTTACGAATACTGATGGTTTATGGGAAGTAAGAATTTCAGCAGGAAATGGAATTTTCCGAGTCTTTTGTTTCTTTGACGATGGAAATGTAATCATTCTCTTGAGTGGTTTTCAAAAGAAAACGCAGAAGACACCAAAAAATGAAATTAAAAAAGCAGAACGACTAAAAAAAGAATATTATGAAAACAGATAAGAGAATCACATCGTTTGATGATCATTTGAACGAACAGTATGGAAAAATTGGAACTGAATCTCGACAAAAATTTCAAGAAGAATTTGAAACTTTTAAAATTGGTGTTTTAATCCAAGAAGCACGTAAAAAACAGCATCTAACGCAAGAACAACTTGCTGAAAAAGTAGGTACAACAAAAAACTATATTTCGAGAATTGAAAACAACGCAAGTGATATCCGACTTTCAACTTTAATGCGAATTATTAGAGAAGGATTAGGCGGAAGTTTAAAATTATCGTTTAATGTTTAACAATGCCCGAAAAAGTACTAACAGCTCCTTAATAGAGCCTAGAAAGTTTTAATAAGAACAGCTGTTATGGACAATTAAAAGCACTACACGTGAAACATTTATCCGTTTTTATTATTACCCTATTTTTGGTATCTTGTAAGACCACAAAATCTACCAGCACGGAGTTAAGAGTAAAAGACCCCAATTTACCTTATACTATTTGTGCATTAATAGAAAAAGAATTTGTAAATAAAGGGGGGTAAGATAACCGACTATAAAGAGTTGTATTTACAATGTTCTATTCAGGATTATTTTATTAAAATCTGTGAAAGTAATGTTACTCTTGAAGATCTAAAACCCTATATAAATTCTGGAATTAAAATTAAAATGGAAATTAAAGAAGGAATGTGGGATCATTGCAGTGATGACCCTGCTTATGCTCAAAGCCGTATGGGGACGTATGTAATTATTAAAGAAATCGTAAAATAACTAAATTTAAGTTTTTCGAACCGCATAAATAAGCTCATAAACACATTCTCCATTAATAAACTTTCGCCAAATCGCTCATTTAACTTTCGTTTTTTTCCTATTTTTGATGGATACATTGGCTTAATTGGCGGTAATAAAATGAAAATAAACTCTTGCATAGTTATGTTTATCCTCCTCTCATTTGTTATAAATGAAATTAGTGCACAAAGTTCCGATTCAACCATATGGAAACCGACTACATACTTTGCTACTATTGGGATTGTTTTTCAAGACGCAAAAGCCTTTGAAGGAATGATAACTAAAGGTGTTATGACAAATAAACACGATTATATTGTTGCAGCAGCTGGGCTTGGAGGATACAAAATTAACAAATGGTCATTATATCCAATTATAGGTGTTAAATCTGCGATAATATTCAAAAACACAGTTGGAATAAATTTTAATACCCTGTTTTGGTGGTTATTATTTGACGACAAAAAGCAACCATTAATCTTTACTCCTGAAATAGGCTTCCGAATAACAATTATAGAATTTAACTATGGTTATAATATACCTTTTGGAGACAATCCGTTAGGTATATCCAAACATCGATTCTCTATCAGAGTTGGAATATAAAACTAATTAGTCTTTGATTCATCTACAAAATTTCATTACTCTAGTGCTATTAATAAATTAAATACTAAATAGGAATATAGATGATTACGATTTTAAGTTCTACATTTTAAATCTATGCGTTTTGTCATTTTTAGTCACACAAAAAAAACGAACTTTGTTTCCTAAATATATAAAAGATGGTTGATATTACACAAAAATCGAGTACACTCCGAATTGCTACAGCCGAAGCAATAGTTAAAGTAAGCAAACAAGAAACTATTGAAGCGATAAAAAATAACACTGTTCCAAAAGGAGATGTATTTGCAATGAGCAAAGCAGTGGGGTTGTTAGGGGTAAAAAAAACATCGTTGTTGCTAGCCGATTGCCATCCTATGCCAATTGAATTTACAGGGATTGATTATGAAATTGAAGAATTGTCTATTAAAATTACCCTTACAGTGAAAACTATTTATAAAACAGGTGTGGAGGTTGAAGCCATGCATGGAGCAAGTTTGGTTGCACTAAATATGTATGATATGCTAAAACCCATTGATAAAGGAATAGAAATTCAACACATTAGATTAGTAGAAAAGAAAGGAGGAAAGTCTGATTTTAAAGATAAGTTTAGAAAAGATTTAAAAGCTGCTGTAATTGTTTGTTCTGACACTATTTCGGCTGGTCAAAAAGAAGATAGAGCTGGAATGGCTATTATTGCTAAATTAAAAGAATGTGAGGTTGAAATTGCTGACTATATTATTATTCCTGATGAAATAGATGATATTCAACAAAAAGCAAAAAAGTATGCTTCAATGGGAATTGATTTAATAATTTATACTGGAGGAACTGGGCTGTCAAGCAGAGATGTAACTCCAGAAGCATTAAGACCATTATTAGATAAAGAAATACAAGGAATAGAAGAAGCAATTCGGGCGTATGGACAAGATAGAACGCCTTATTCGATGCTATCGAGAAGTGTTTCAGGTGTGATGGGTCAAAGTTTAGTATTGGCTTTGCCAGGCTCAACAAATGGTGCTAAAGAAAGTATGGATGCTATTTTCCCATCTGTACTTCATGTGTTCAGAATTTTAAAAGGAGCTAGACACGATTAATTTAACCCAAATAAGGTTTAAGTAGTTTACTTCGTGATGAGTGTTTAAGCCTTCTCAACGATTTTTCTTTAATTTGACGAACACGCTCTCGTGTTAAACAAATTTTTTCTCCAATTTCATCCAGCGTTAAAGGTGTTGGAACACCAATCCCATAATACATTTTTAATACTTCTGCATCTCGATATGGAAGCATGGAAAGTGATCTTTCAATTTCGTTTCGAAGTGATTCATTGTTAAGTAAGCTATCTGGAGATAAAAGTGCCTCATCATCAGTCATGAAATCAAGTAAACTTCCGCTGTCTTCATCATCAGAAAGAGGAGAATCAATTGAAATGTGTCTTCCCGAAATTTTCATAAAATCTTTTACATCATTCGTTGTAATATCAAGTTGTTCGGCAATTTCATCAACAGAAGGCTCTCGTTCATGAAATTGTTCCAACGCTGAAAATGCTCTGTTAATTTTAGTGATGTTGCCAATTTTATTTAAAGGTAAACGAACAATTCTAGCTTGTTCGGCAATGGCTTGCAAAATGGATTGTCGTATCCACCAAACGGCATAAGAAATAAATTTGAATCCTCGAGTTTCATCAAAACGCTCAGCAGCTTTTATCAAACCAATATTGCCTTCGTTTACTAAGTCCGACAATGTTAATCCTTGGTTTTGATATTGTTTAGCAACCGAAACAACAAATCGTAAGTTGGATTTAACCAATTTATCGAGTGCATCAAAATCACCAGTTTTAATTTTCCTTGCGAGATTAACTTCATCATCAGCAGATATCATGTCTAATTTTGAAATGTCTTGTAAGTATTTTTCTAAAGAAATGGTTTCTCTATTAGTAACCTGTTTTGAAATTTTGAGTTGTCTCATAATTTTTTTTTTTGATGAATACCTTGCCCTTTACGATAGTTATTTCTTTAGGTTACAAAATATTAGGGTAAATCATCAAATAGTGAATGGTGAATGGTGAATGGTGAATGGTGAATGGTGAATGGTGAATGGTGAATAGTGAATGGTGAATGGTGAATGGTGAATAGTGAATGGTGAATGGTGAATGGGCAATCATAAATCTTAAATTATTAATTGTTACAGTTCTATTTCCTAATTTTGACAATTATGTCAGTTAGTATAAAAATTCATTCTAAAGAATTAAAAGGAGATTTAGAAAAGGGAATAAAATTGCCTATTATGGAAGAATTTTATTCCATTCAGGGAGAAGGTTACAATACAGGAAAAGCGGCTTATTTTATTAGAGTTGGTGGTTGTGATGTTGGTTGTCATTGGTGTGATGTGAAAGAAAGTTGGAATCCAGATTTACATCCACTGGTGGAGGTAGAAAAAATAGTAACTAACATTCAATCTATTGGTGCAAAATCAATCGTGATTACTGGAGGGGAACCGTTGTTATATAATTTAGATTTTATTACAAAAAAGTTGAAAGAAATTGATGTTGAAGTGTTTTTAGAAACATCAGGAGCCTACTCGCACAGTGGAACTTGGGATTGGTATTGTTTGTCGCCAAAAAAAAATAAGCCACCATTAATTTCCTCTTATGAACATGCGGATGAAATAAAGGTAATTATTTTCAATAAAAATGATTTTGATTGGGCAGAACAACATGCCAAAAAAGTGAGCAAAAATTGTAAATTATACTTACAACCCGAATGGAGTAAATCCAATGAAATTTTACCTTTACTTATTGATTATGTGAAAGCTCATCCTCAATGGAGTATATCTCTTCAGACCCACAAGTTTATGCAAATTCCTTAACCCAAGTTGCAGGTCATAAGTTAAAAAAATGTTAAATTCAGTCAAAAAAGACCTTTAAAAAACTGATTTAATCCTATTAATCTTAAATATCCCAATAAAATAAGGGTTTAAGTTTTAGAATTC
>JAHYJH010000155.1 GCA_019429185.1 Vicingaceae bacterium | reverse complement strand
GATAGTAACAGGGAAAATAATAAAGAACTAAAAACAAAATTAACCTCTCCCCTTGGGGGAGATTAGAGAGGGGCTTATGAAAACACTAAAACCTATTTTTATCTTTCTTATTTTTAGCGGGATAACCGTTAAGGCAACCAGCCAAACCTATCATCCGTTTCCAGATAGTTCAGCCATTTGGGGGATTAACGAATGTTTTGATGAAAGCCCTTTTTGTGGCTTTTTATGTGATGATCCATATTGTGTGTCGCATTCTGTTTTTATTGCGGGTGATACCGCTATTAATGGAAATACCTATCACAAAATATATAGAGGAGATATTTTTGCCACTGATACTTTGTCTCAAAACTATATTGGAGCAATTAGAGAAGTAAATAAAAAAGTGTATCTCCATTTAAGTCCTTCACCAACAATCAATTTTAATTTTTGCCGATTGGTAAATAATCCAACTGACACTTCTGTTTTAAATAAAGATTTATTGCTATATGATTTTGATGTTAGTGTTGGTGATACAGTATTTTATGACTACTTAGACAGTACAAAAATAGAAATTACTCAAATAGATAGTATGTTGATACAAAATCAATATAGAAAAAGGTACTATTATAATGTTGTATCTTCAAATTTTAGTAATTGTAATGGTTTATTTTGGGTGTATAATTACTACATTGAAACAATAGGTTCCCCATTAGGAATATTTGGTCATTTAGGAATGTATTTTGAAAACCATTCTGAATTACTTTGCTTTGAAGATACAGAAATTGCTTATCCTGATTCATTAGCTTGTTACAACGCTGTTGGAATTAATGAAGAAAGCATAAAGGAAAATAGTGTCTCTGTTTACCCCAACCCCAACAACGGCAGTTTTGAACTCACTATTGATGCTCCTTTTCAACAAGCTAATATCACTATTTTAGATGTAACTGGGAAAGTAATTACCCAACAAAGAATTACTCAAAAAAATACCCAATTAAACTTATTATCTCATCCAAAAGGAATGTACTTTTATCAGTTATTGGTTGATGGAAAACAAGTTACAGGAAAACTTATTGTTCAGTAACTCATTGTTACATTTTATTAAACACATCCCAAACCACCACCCCAACACTTACCGAAATATTCAACGAATGTTTGGTGCCATATTGTGGAATTTCAACTACTTCATCTACTTCATTAATTACTACTTGTTCCACACCATGCACTTCATTTCCGAATATTAATGCCAATGGTTCATCTTTGCTACATCTAAAATCATTCAGCATGGTGCTGTTTTCTGTCTGCTCAATGGCAATAATCTTGTAGTTCAAGTTTTTTAACTCATTAACGGCTTCAATGGTTGAGCTAAAATATTTCCATTCAACGGTTTCTGTTGCTCCTAAAGCAGTTTTTTGTATTTCTCTGTGAGGTGGTTGAGCAGTAATACCGCATAAATAAATGGCTTCAATTAAAAAAGCATCCGCTGTTCTGAATACCGAACCTATGTTGTTTAAACTTCTGATGTTATCTAACACAAGTATTATTGGGACTTTTGTTTTAGTTTTAAATTCATCAACAGAAATTCTATTTAACGCATCGTTGCTAAGCTTTTTGTTTGGTTGTGTATTCATTCTTTAAAATCGTAAATCAAAATTCGTAAATTATTAAAGTTTCGGTTACTCCTATATAACTAAATTTTAAGTTTCTGATTGTTAATATGTTAAAATGGTTGTATGTCCCTCGCACACCCTTAATCCCTAAAGGGAGCCTACGCACGTGGTAGCGTTGGCACTCCCCTTTAGGGGTCGGGGATAGCGGAGGGAGTAAATCATTCATTTTCACAAAAATTGGCAATATCATTTTTTTCAAATGGGTAAGCATTAAAAGTACCCATGGCTTTTGCAACCATTTCTCCATGTTGATTATAAATTTCACCCGAAGAAGCTATTAATCTATTTCCTCTAAAATCAACTCTACCTTCGCCTTTCAAAACATCGCCCAAATAAACAGGACGGTAATAATTTATTTTAAACTCAACGGTTGAAACTAATTTTCCTTCGGGAGCAACCAAACTCAAGGCAGCAACTCCAATAACGCCATCCATCATAGCAGCTATCATTCCGCCATGTATGGTGGTTTGAGTAGCCAAATGCTTTGGTAATACTTCCATTTCATAGGTAATATTTCCTGGTTTCAAAACAGTTAACAGTAATCCGTTTTCTTTTCCAAACTGATTCACTTTAGCATATATTTTTAATAATTTTTCCATTTACTATTTTTTTCAAAATTTCTTCTTTTATATTAATTTAGCTCGTATTTCTCTTTTAGTTGTTAACAATTCTATTTTTCAATAAAAATATTTCTTTATTTTGTAATTAGAGTTTATCCATAATGTCCGATTTTTTCGTTATTCTCAATCTTCAAATCAGTCATGTACTTTAGTACACTCCTGATTTTCAGATTATCGAAACCTCAAACTCGAACATTCTGAATCAAACTCTTGACTTTATGGACAAACTCTAATTATAAAATCGAATCTAACTATATTAACTATGAAAATTACCATTTTTATTTTATTGGCTTTAATTACTACCCTTTTTTCATGTAATAATGAAGAATATGAAAATCATATTGCTGAACTACAACAAGATAGTTTATCCGCTTATCATGCACTTGGCGGAAAAGAAGAAGAGATATTAGAATTTATTTCGTCATTAAATGATATTGAAGACAATCTTTCTCAAATTAAAGAACGTGAAAAAATAATTACTACTCGTTTTGACAAAGGAAATGAGATTACTCCTTCAATGAAAGATCAAATTCTTGAAGATATCACTTTAATAGACAATTTATTGCAAGACAATAAACAAAAAATGGCTTCGCTTTACAGTAAACTAAAAAAATCAAATTTAAAAGTAGCTGAATTGGAAAAAATGATTGAACGATTAGCAAATCAGGTGCAAGAAAAAGATGCTCAAATTGCTAATTTACAAATTCGATTAGCTCAAGCCAATGAACAAATAAAGGTATTGTTTGACGAATACAACAATCGATTGGAAGAATTAGGCAACAAAGAAGATGAATTAAATACTGCTTTTTATTGTTTTGGTACTTCTAAAGAATTACTAGAACAAGGAGTTATCACAAAAGAAGGTGGCTTTATAGGAATAAGAAAATCTAAAAAATTAGCTGACGATTTTAATAAAAAATATTTTACTAAAATTGATATTTCTTTAGTGAATCAAATTGATATTGTTTCAAAAAAAGCAACCCTTGTAACAACACATCCAACAAGTTCTTATGAGTTATCTCCAGATAAATTAGTTATTAAGGATGCTAAAGAATTTTGGGCAGCATCAAAATATTTAGTAATTATTGTTAATTAAAACCCTTCAAAAACACCCAAACCAAATAAACTAAAATCGTATTTCACTGGGTCTGAATCATCAAACATCCTTAATTTTTCGGTAAGTTCTTCTACTGCTTTCCAATCATCTTGTTTGCGAGTGAGTAAGCCTAGTTTTCTTGCTACATTGCCAGAGTGAACATCCAACGGACACATCAATTGTGCTGGAGAAATACTTTTCCAAATACCAAAATCTACTCCCATTTTATCTTTTCTAACCATCCAACGCAAAAACATATTGATACGTTTTGCTGCAGAATTTTTAAATGGATCGGCAAGATGTTTCTGTGTTCTTTGTGGATGAGGAAGCTCAAAAAATGTTTCTTTAAAATGATGTATTGCCATTCTCATATCTGCCGAATGTGAAGCAAAAACCGTTTCCAATCCGTTGTGTTTTTTATAAATATGTTGAAGTGCTAAAATAAAATAGCTTAAATCTTCTGAATTAAAAGTTCTATGTTTAAAATTCTTAAAACGGTTTAAATCTGCTAATTTATGATTTAGCACAAAATCATAAGGCTGCATATCCATTAACTCAACCATTTTATTTGCATTGGAAATAATGGTTTTTCGCTGCCCCCAAGCAATAATAGCCGACAAAAATCCAGCAATTTCAATGTCTTCTTTTTTATCAAATAAATGTGGTATAGATATTGGGTCTGATTCAATAAATTGAAATTGATTGTATTGAACATATTTTTCTTCTAATAATTGAAATATTTGCGACTTCATTTGTTGCTGTTTAGCTTTATTTGGTACTTTTAATTTTTTAAAATGATATGCGTTGAATAGCTTTAAAAACATACTATTTTCTTTTCTGATACTTTCTATTCCACTAAGTTTGTTTTCTCAAAACAAAAAAGAGGCTAAAAAGGATAGCTTAATTCATATTTTGAGGAATGACTCGTTAAGAAGAGTTGCCAAACAACTTCAGGCAGACCCCAAAGATACTAACAACCCAACAGAAAGTAGTTTTCAGGTAATAGAAAATCAATTATATAAAGGACAAGTTGTGCAAGTACTTATTCTTAATGGAGATACGACATATCTTTTTAACTTGAACGATTTTAGGGTTGTTGATCTTATGCCTTATGGTGATATTGAAAAAGATAAAAAATTTAAACGCTTGCAATATCATGTTACGAAAGTATATCCTTACGCAAAAGTAGCTGCAACAAAGCTTAACGCATACAATGAAGAATTATTAAAGGTGAAATCGAAAAAACAGCGGAGAAAACTTTTAAAAGAACGCGAACAACAACTCAGAGAAGAATTTACGGATGTAATTAAAAAAATGACAGTTACTCAAGGTCGGATATTAACGAAATTAATAGATAGGGAAACAGGAGAATCGACCTATGAAATTATTAAGGAAATGCGTGGTGGTTTTAAGGCTTTTATTTACCAAGGTGTTGCACGAATTTATGATGGCGATTTAAAAACCCGATATGATCCAAAAAACAACGAAGAAGATGAAATGATTGAACGTATTGTACTTAATTTAGAGGCTAAGCAATAAAAATCACACTCCTATAATTGCGTGTAAATCATCAATCTGACTTTCCCAAAGCATTTTTGCTTCTTCCACTTCATCTTCATCAGCAAAATCAACAATTATTAAGGCTAACTCTTTTGTTAAATCATCAATTTCAATACGTAATTCCACAAAAGTGTCTTCATCATCACTTTCCAACCACTTAAATTTAATAGATTTACCAGGTACTTTAGATATAACTTTTGCTTTTTCGTGAGAACCATCCCAATGAAAGGTATAAATACCTTCTTTGAAATCTACATCATCAGCAAACCATTCGGACATAGCACTAGGAGTGGTAATGTAATTATATAATAATTTAGGAGAGGAATTAATGATAAATTCTAATTCAAATTGTGTTTTAACTGCCATATTTTCCGCTATTTTTAAACCAACTCGCAAGATAAGAAAAAAATAATAATAACTAAAAAAAATATTTTTAAAAAAAAATATTTTTAATGGCTTCTAAAAAAACAAAACCATTATATTTGCAGCCAATTATTGGCGAGGTAGCTCAGTTGGTTAGAGCGCCGGATTCATAACCCGGAGGTCGAGAGTTCAAATCTCTCTCTCGCTACTTAATAAAGCAGCCATCTAATGCATTAGATGGCTGCTTTTTGTTTATACAACTTTCAGAAGTTTGTTGGTTTTTAGTCATAAGTCCATAGTTGCCATCGCTCTTTGCTAACACTTCAAACTCATATCTTTGAAAATTATTAATTTTAATAATTAAAAACACAAAGCACAAAGGTAAAAGAACTCAAACTAGACAAACCTATTGGTTATGTTGTTCCGTAGGAATCACTTTTGTGCTTTA
>JAHYJH010000154.1 GCA_019429185.1 Vicingaceae bacterium | reverse complement strand
AAAGTGGTTTGAACTCGAACCTAAAATTTTTAAGGAAAAGCCAGCAGTGTTTAAAGAAAAAATACTACTTTTGAAGAGTAATAGTAAACAAGACTTTAAGGAACAACCTTGTGAAACTTAACATTTAACCAACAACTTTTCGCTTAACGCAGCAGATATTGCAATGCTTTATAAATACAGATGGAAAGTAGAATTATTTTTTAAATGGATAAAGCAACACTTAAAAATAAAAACATTTTGGGGAACTTCAATGAACGCAGTAAAGATACAAGTTTATATTGCAATCATTACGTATTGCCTCATCGCAATCATAAAAAGTAAGTTAAAACTTGAAAAATCGAATTACGAAATTCTACAGATTTTATGAATCTCTCTCTTCGATAAAACACAGTTAAATCAACTACTTACAAACAATATAATACAGGATGCCAAAGAACAAGATTGTAACCAGCTGAAAATCAACTTGATTTAATCGGACACTAATGTTAAAAAGTATTAATTCATAAACAAAATATTCAAAACACATCCCTCCCACCCTAAACAAACAATTTTTTGTTAAAAACACGTTATCTTCATAAGGAATTGGCTCAGTTTTAGCTTTAACTTTGCTTGTATAACTTATATTTGTATATGAAGCATTTAATTGGCGTTTTCTTTTTTTTAATTCTTACTTCAGGAGTTTTTATAACTCCATTTATAGAGCATCCTCTACCTAAAAATACTACTCTAGAATTTGTTTCTTCCAATTCAATTTGGGCTGATTCTATTATCCAAACACTTTCGTTAGATGAAAAAATAGGGCAACTTTTAATGGTTGCAGCCTACTCCAACAAAGATAAAAACCACACTAAACAAATCGATAATTTAATAACCAATTACCACATAGGCGGTTTAATTTTTATGCAAGGCGGACCAGTGCGTCAGGCTCAACTTTATAATCGTTATCAAAAATTAGCAACTATTCCTTTACTTGTTTCCATAGATGGCGAATGGGGTTTGGCAATGCGGTTGGACAGCACCATTAAATACCCTTGGCAAATGACGTTGGGAGCCATTCAAGATAATGATTTGATTTACAACATGGGTGTTGACATTGCAGAACAATGCAAACGATTAGGTATTCAGGTAAATTTTGCTCCAGTTGTAGATGTTAATGTGAATCCTAAAAATCCCATTATCAATGCACGCTCTTTTGGAGAAAACAAGCAAAATGTAGCTCAAAAAGGAATTGCCTACATGAAAGGTATGCAATCCTTAAATGTGCTTGCTAATGCCAAACATTTTCCCGGACACGGAGATACTGACAAAGATTCGCACAAAGCATTGCCTATTATTAATCATACCAAAGAACGATTAGATTCTATAGAACTTTATCCTTTTAAGGAATTAATAAACAATGGATTAACAAGCATGATGGTAGCTCATTTGTTTGTTCCTGCTTACGATACAACTAAAAACACCGCTACAACCTTATCGAAAAACGTGGTAACTTACCTGCTCAAAGATTCCTTAAAATTTGAAGGATTAATTTTTACCGATGCGCTCAATATGAAAGGCGTAAGTTCATTTAACAAGCCAGGGTATGTTGATGTTAAAGCTCTTTTGGCTGGAAATGATGTGTTGTTGTTTTCCGAAAATGTTCCTACTGCTGTTGCAGAAATAAAAAAAGCTGTTGAAAATGGAGAAATTTCGGAAGAAGAAATTACTGCCCGTTGCTTAAAAATCTTAAAAGCCAAAGCGTGGGCAGGATTGAACAAATCGAAACAAGTAAAAACAACTAACCTTTACCGTGATTTGAATCAAAAAAAATATGAATTATTAAACAAAAAACTTTTTGAAAAAGCATTAACTGTTCTCAAAAATGACAGTTCAATTTTACCATTACAACACCTTGAAACATTGAAAATAGCTTCACTAAGCATCGGAAACGAAGGCGAAAACTTTTTTCAAAAAACATTAGATTTATACACTGATGTAACTCATTTTTCTACCAACGATTTATCATCAGAAAATACGATAGAACTTCTCAACCAATTAAAAGAATTTAATACCATTCTTGTTTCCATACATAAATCAGATGTAAATCCTTGGAAAAGATATTCCATTGATGCTGCTACTAAAAATATAATTGCTCAATTAAACAAAACAAACCATGTTATTTTAACTGTTTTTGCCAACCCTTATAGTTTGATGAATTTTGATGCTGCCGAAAAATCTCAAGGATTAATAATGGCATATCAAAACAACAAATACACACAAGAAGCTGCCGCCCAACTCATTTTTGGTGCTATTGGAGCTAACGGAAAATTACCTGTAAGTATTTCTAAAAAACTCCCAGAAGGAACTGGAATTAGTTTTAAACCTAATGGCAGATTACAATATAGAGAAGCCGAAGAAGCAGGAATACAAGAAAGAGATTTATACAAAATTGATTCTATAGCCTTGTTTGGAATTAGAGAAAAAGCTTATCCAGGTTGTCAGGTTTTTGTTGCCAAAGATGGCAAAGTAATTTACAACAAATCTTTTGGTTATCATACTTACGATAGCACAATTCAAGTTACCAACAACTCTATTTATGATATTGCCTCGGTAACAAAAATAGTTTCTCCATTGCTATCCGTGATGCAATTGCAAGATAAAGCATTGTTTAGCTTAGATAAAAATTTGGGAGACTATTTACATGAATTAATTCCTGATACTTCGCCTTATTTTAACCTCAACTTGCGTGAAATTTTAGCACATCAATCGGGGTTGCAAGCTTGGGTTCCTTTTTACATAAAAACAATGCGTAAAGGAGTGTTAGACCCTGTTATTTACCATAAAGATTCATCTACTTATTATCCTTTTCGTGTGGCTAATAACATTTACATCAACAAGGAATATCCCGATATTATTTTTCAACGCATATTGAGAGGCCCTATCAAAGCTAAAGAATACAAATACAGCGATTTGGGCTATTACTTTTTAATGAAAATAGCAGAAACTCAAAGTGGTAAACCCCTTAATGAATATGTTGAAAATGTGTATGCCCAATTAGGGATGAACAATGCTGGTTACTTGCCTCGCAACCGATTTTCGTTAGACAGAATTCCGCCAACTGAAAATGATACTGTTTTCAGAAAACAGCTCATCCATGGCGATGTGCACGACCCTGGTTCAGCAATGATGGGTGGCGTTGGTGGTCATGCAGGTATTTTTACCAATGCCAACGATTTGGGAAAAATTATGCAAATGTATTTAAACAAAGGAACGTATGGAGGCGAACAGTATATTAAGGACACTACCCTAAACGAATTTACTAAATGCCAATTTTGTGAAGAAAATGGAAACAGAAGAGCGGCAGGTTTTGACAAACCTATTATGACAGGCGGGGGACCAACCTGCAATTGTGTTTCTTACCTCAGTTTTGGACACTCTGGGTTTACAGGCACGCTTGTTTGGGCAGATCCTGTTGAAAATGTAGTTTATGTTTTCCTCTCAAATCGGGTACATCCACATACCGAAAACAACAAACTTCTTAAGCTAAACATCAGAACCAATATTCAACAAGTAATTTATGATGCTATTAATAAGCAGAAACAGTTGGTGGATTAGTTTATATAAGCATTAGAATGTTCAATTAACCACTTCACTCGCCATAGAGCCAAACGCCTGTTGCCCGCTGGCTTTCTTTCTGTTGTCTTTTGATCTGTTTCGTATTCGTTTATTTTTGATTAATATTCTAAAGTATGGGCATTTTCCATCTATTGATAAGTCTTTGTCATCGTTTCCTTTCCTGAATTTAATTAGTTCAAATTGGTCAGGGTTAAATTTATGTAGAAATGTTATTGGCACTCCTATATGTCCATCATAGTCCAATGGTATGTATTCTGTTTTGTCAACATTTATACCTTCATAATTGTCATATTTTGAATATTCATCTTCATTTCCAAAGTATCTTTTTGTTAGCTGAATATCTTCGTGTCGCTTGAAATTGTCCAAGTTAGTCAGCCATAAGCAATTGTTTGGCGATACAATTCTATTTCCTAAACTATCTATTCGTGCTTCTGTGCCATAAAGTTCGTAGTGTTCAGGAACAATAAAGCCTGAAACACCCCTTCCAAGATTTATTCCCAACCAAGCCTTATTCTCTTTGATAAGTTTGAAAATTTCTTTGTATGTAATTGCGTTAATATTGCCAATTATCAAAAATTTCTTTTCGTACTTTACTAATTGAGCTACATATTCTCTGAACAACGAAAAAGGTGGGTTTGTAACAACAATGTCTGATTGCTTTAATAGTTCAATGCTTTCAGGACTACGAAAATCGCCATCACCTTTAAAATAAATAATATCGTTTGAATTTGGTAAGGACGTTTCGCCTTCTTGACCTGTATATTCAAAGAAGAAGCCGTTTTCAGTTTCTTCTGTATTGAATAAATCAATCTTTTGCTCTTGGTAGCAAGATGCAATGAGTTTTTTTAGTCCTAATTCTTTGAAATTGTCAGCAAAATATTTAAAGAAATTACTAATACGGGCATCATCACAATTGCAATAAACTACTTTATCCTTGAAATGATTTTTATAGTGTTGCAACTCACTTTCAATATCGGAAAGCTGTGTGTAGAACTCATCACTTTTCGATTTCTTTGCCTTTTGCAATAATTTATTTGATGCGTTTCTTGCCATAATTACTTCTTCGTTATTTGATGGAACAAATCACTTCCTAACATTTTAAGAGATGTTTTTGAAATTTCAACCATAATATCAAACATTTCCTTGTTGTTCCACTTTTCGCCATTTCCTTGCGTGTAAATAGAAGTGGCTTGAAGCATAATAGTCTTGTCTTTATGCTTTACAAATTTGTTTTAACACAAATTTGTATTAATTGGCATTCCATAATTTGCCGCAGTCAATCTATCTAATCTATTTAACGTCCCTGAGTTGTATTCAAGTGTTACAATTCTTCCATCAGGTCGTTTTATGGAAATTGTTTCAGTCAAAAAATTTGACCCTTCCAAAAACAAGACGTAAGGAAAATGGGACTCGGCAAGCATAAAGTTAGCAATTTCTGATATGTTTTTATGCGACCTTTCAATAGCATTTCCCGCAGCCATTAAGTCCTGATTGTCTGCTGTGCCAACTTGCAAACCTTTTTTAATGTTTTCAATATCTTTCCCTTGGTGTTTAGCTTCCGAAACTAAAACTATTCTCCATTCATCATTGTCGTCCTTTACTTCAATTATTCCGCCATCGGGTCTGATGCTTGAATTTGGAACAAAAAGAGTTTGCCCTAATTCTGGGTCAATTTTCTTTAAGGCTTCGTTTATTTCTTCTTTTCGTATGCTCGTTTTATATTGAAATGTCAATTGCGGATATTCTGCTTGAAGTTGTGTAATTACAAGATTTGAGATTTCTCCAACTGTCAAGTCGTGCATTTTTGCATTATCCCCGAAGATGCCTACTATACCTTGTGATTTTTTATGTTGAGTTGTCAGTCGTGTCGATTGGTTCTTTTTAGCCATTATATTAGTTCTAATTTATTTTCTTGCAAATTTAGTAATTTCGCTCGTTCTGTCGGTCTTTAAGCTTGCACCCAAAGTTACTTGGCTTTGTGCAGTAGGGGATTTTGGAAACGGAACTTTCAATCTACCACCGAAGCTAAATAGTAGCACTAACGCTCAATTAACCACGTCAGCCCCTATTGCACAAAACCAATGTGTGTGCCTTGCATGCGTGCTGCACCACACCGTAGCGAAGCTACAGAATAAATTGCAAAAATGCAAATTTATTTAATAGTAAGGGTCTGTAATGAAATAAAGTGTACAGAATAGGCGAAGT
>JAHYJH010000153.1 GCA_019429185.1 Vicingaceae bacterium | reverse complement strand
TATTTTTGTTTTTTAGATTAACAAATATAAACAAGGTTTCATTCTTTTTCTTACTTCATTTCGCTACGCTCCATTTCGTAAGAAAAAGAATGAAAATAGGGAACAACGTAGTGAAACTAATCAATTAATCACTAATACCAAAAAAGAACAAACAAATAATAAATGTGATAAATAAAAAAGTGTACGTTTGCCCTGGATTTTCACGATTTTTTAAATCAGATAGAACAATAAAAAAAGCCTCTCAAACATTTGTTTGAGAGGCTTTTTTAAGTAATTGGTAATAAAAAATATATATTTCTTATTGAACGTGCACATTAATTGCTTTTGGTCCTCTGTCGCTATCTTCGATATCGAAAGAAACACTATCGCCTTCGTTTAATGGTTGATTACTTGATGAATGGTGTACAAAGATGTCTTTACTTCCGTCTTCTGGTGAAATAAATCCCCAACCTTTTTCATCATTAAAAAATTTTACTGTTCCGTTTTGCATTTTATTAAATTATTAATTATTAAAGTGCAAATTTACTTAAAAAAGTAATAGCAACAGATTTTTATGAAAATAAATCCATAAACAGTAAAAAAATTAATTATTCTTCACTAAAATTGGCGTTAAACAATATTGCTTTCCAAAATTTTGAATTACCCAATCCATCAATTCATTAATTTCATCTTCTAATAAATATTGGTAGGATTTAGCTAATTCTTTTCTAAAAAGCTTTACGTCAAAACTTACTTTTTTAAGTATGGTTTTTGCGTACTCAAGTTTGTTTTTCTTCATAATTTTTTACTTTTTCTTAACGTGTTAAAGGTAATAATTTTTTTAAAAGAAACAATGGTATATTTTACTCTTTTTTTTTATAAATGTTTCATTCTTCAATTGCTAAAACCATTTTTTTTACTAATTATTATTGGCTACTTTTACTTTTAACAAATTTTAATACTTATTGTCAAAATTACAACACTATGAAATTTCTTTTACTAATGCTTAACCTGCTTATATTTAATGTTTTATTAAGTGCTTCATCCATAAATTATGAGGTTTCAATGTCCGAACCTCACACGCACTATTTTGAGGTGAAAATGACAATTATCGATTATCAAAAGGAATATATTGATGTTCAAATGCCTGTTTGGGCACCTGGCTCTTATTTAGTAAGAGAATTTTCTAAAAGTGTGGAAGCCGTGGAAGCTGTTTTTAATAAAAAAATGTTGAAAATAGAAAAGTTAAATAAAAATACTTGGAGGATATTTTCACAAAAAGCAAAAGAAGTTATTGTTTCTTATAAGGTATATGCTTTTGAAATGAGCGTTAGAACTAGTTTTTTAGATGCATCTCATGGTTATTTTAACGGAACGAGTATGTTTATGTTTGTAGATGAATTAAGAAATCAACCTTCAAAAGTTGCAATTTATCCTTATAAAGACTGGAAAAAAGTTTCAACAGCTTTGCCAAAAACAGCAGATAAAGGCTTTGTTTATTCGGCAACCAATTATGATATTTTGGTTGATGCTCCTTTTGAAATTGGTAATCACCTAACTTTTGAATTTACTGCTGCTGGGGTTTTACACAACGTAGCCATGTATGGCGAAGGCAACTACAACATCGAAAAATTAAAAATTGATATGGCTAAAGTTGTTGAGGCTTGTACGGCTGTTTTTGGAGAAAATCCCAACAAAAATTATTTGTTTATTATACATAACCTAACTGTTGGAAGTGGTGGATTGGAACACCTTAACTCAACAACTTTGCAAGTGAACAGGTGGACATATAACGAAAGTGGCTATAAAGGTTTTTTAAGTTTAGTCGCTCATGAATATTTCCATTTGTGGAACGTGAAACGTGTTAGACCAATTGAATTAGGTCCTTTTGATTACAATAATGAGAATTACACTACTTTGCTTTGGGTAATGGAAGGATTTACAAGCTATTACGATGAATTACTCTTATTAAGAGCGGGCTTTTATTCGGAAGATGAATTATTAAGAAAATTTTCCGGGTCAATAAATTATGTTGAAAATCAACCAGGAAACAAAGTGCAATCACTTGCTCATTCAAGTTTTGATGCTTGGATTAAAGCTTACAGACCTACTGAAAATAGTGCTAATACCACCATTTCCTATTATTCAAAAGGAGGAATAGTTGCTAATATGTTAGATTTGATGATTATTAACAAAACCAAAGGAACTAAAAATTTGGATGATGTGATGAAATACTTATATCAAGAATATTATAAAAAACAAAACAGAGGTTTCTCAGCCAAAGAAATGCAGCAAGCTTTAGAAAAAATTAGCGGACTTAAGTTAGATGATTTTTTTGCTAACTACATTACCGGAACACAAACTTTTGATTATAAAACCGTTTTCGGCTATGCTGGAGTTGATGTTGTGGTGTTGTCAGAAAAAAGCATGAGTTTTGGAGTTTCTCTTTCGGGAAATGTTGTTAGAAGTGTGAAAAGAAATACAATGGCTTATGATGGTGGAATAAACGTGAATGACGAAATTCTTGCACTAAACGGATTTCGATTTAATGATAATTTTTCTGAAATTATTGAAGATAAAAAACCTGGAGACGTTCTTGAAGTACTTTTAAGTAGAGATAATTTAATTCAAACATTAAAAATCCCTTTAAAAGAAAGTGAATTTAATCGTTATCTGATTTCATCGCCTAAAGAAAAAAATAGTGTGTATAAAAAGTGGCTGATGGTTAATTAAAACTGAATACTGTGAACTGAAAAACTCCTTACAAACAAATGAAAACATCCCTTATCGTTGCTGTTGCTGAAAACAATGTAATTGGAAAAAACAATGCACTCATTTGGCATTTACCCAAAGATATGCAGTATTTTAAGAAAATAACAGAAGGACATCACATCATAACAGGACGAAAAAACTATATTTCTATTCCAGAAAAATACAGACCACTACAAAACAGAACCAATATAGTACTTACACATCAAAAAGATTTTAAAGAAGATAATTGTATAATTCTTCATACGTTGGAAGATGCAATTCATTACGCAAAAAACAACAACGAAACGGAATTATTTATTATTGGTGGAGGACAAATATATAAGGAAGCAATAGAAAAAAACCTAATAGACAAAATGTATATTACACACATACATCAAGCATTTGAAGGCGATACCTTTTTTCCTGAAATTGATAATAAAAAGTGGAAAAAAATCTCTGAAGAAAAACATTTGTCAGATGAAAAACATAAGTATTCATTTAGTTTTGTAGTTTATCAAAAAATAATATAATTTTAGGCAACTTTTTTATGAAGATAGTTATGAGAAAATTAGGATACTTTTTATTGCTTTTTATTATTATTGGAAATTTGAGTTGTAAAAAATCGGATAGAGATGATGATAAAACAACTACAACTTCTCAAGATTATGCCATGGTGCAATCTATGGCGATGGATGTTTTTAAAATCATTCATCAAGCAGCATTGAGTTCGCAAGGTATTTCTGCTATTAATTTAACCACAGCAACTACCATTTTTGGTTGTGATACATTAATATTAGATACGATTTCTTCTCCGATGAATATCATTGTTCAATTTATTGATGATTGTAGTGCTAATGGAATAGTGAGAAAAGGAAAAATAAAAGCAACATTTAGTTCAAAATACGATGTGTTAGGAACAAATACATCAATTACATTTGATGACTATTATCATAATGAAATGCCTGTTTCTGGAGTAATTACAGTTTTTAATAATGGAGTTGTAAATGGAAAACCTTGGTATGGATTTTCCTCAAATGGTTTTAAAGTAGAACAAGATTTTAAAAACAGAAATGTATTTTGGAATGTTAATCAAACACTATTTCAAACAGCAGGAGAAACTACTGCCGATTTTATGGATGATAGTTTCAAAATTACTGGAATATCTAATGGAAGAGCTTTTGCTGGAAATGCTTTTACCACCAATACAGATAGTTTACAATTTGCAGGCAATTGCAATTGGATAGAAAGTGGAATTGCAACGGTTAGCCCAGAAAATTTAGCGGTAAGAATCTTAAATTTTGGTTCAGGATGTGATAACAAAGCAGTAGTAGCTTTATTTGGACAACAATATAACATCGCTTTTCCTTAAACTTAATTCTCAAACTTCAAATGCTTACAATAGACCCTAAAGAATTACCCATTCCAAAGTTGCATCAATATTTATTAGGCGGAGTTGGTCCTAGACCAATTGCCTTTGCAAGTACGATAGACAAAGATGGAAATCCAAACCTAAGTCCGTTTAGTTTTTTTAATGTGTTTAGTGCCAATCCGCCAATTATGGTTTTTTCGCCAGCCAAAAGCGGAAGAACAGGAGCATCAAAAAACACCTTTGATAACGCAAAAGAAACCAAAGAAGTGGTAATTAATGTAGTTACCTATTCCATTGTGCAGCAAATGTCGCTTTCGAGTTCGCCTTATGCAAAAGGTGTAAATGAATTTATAAAAGCCGGACTAACACCCATTGCTTCCGATTTGGTAAAACCATTTAGAGTAAAAGAATCGCCTGTGCAGTTTGAGTGTAAAGTGAATGATATTATTGAGTTAGGACAAGGTGGGGGAGCTGGAAACTTAATCATTTGCGAAGTGGTAAAAATCCATATCAATGAAAATGTGTTGGATGAAAATAATATGATAGACCAACAAAAAATTGATTTAGTAAGCCG
This sequence comes from Vicingaceae bacterium, assembly GCA_019429185.1. Lineage (GTDB taxonomy): Bacteria > Bacteroidota > Bacteroidia > Flavobacteriales_E > Vicingaceae > BRH-c54. Next base: position 1,226 of record JAHYJH010000153.1, on the reverse strand, counting down.
TATGGGTGGAAATTGGTATTGCCGAGCCGATAAAAATGCTATGTTTGAAGTGGCTAAACCCATCTCAACTATTGGAATTGGAGTAGATGCCATTCCTGAAGAAATTAGAAACAGCACTGTTTTAACAGGAAATGAGTTAGGATTGTTGGGCAGTGTAGAAGAACTTCCAACACAAGAAGAAGTAGCTGCTTATCAATACGATGGCACAAATTCTCATCAAGATGCACACATTTTATTACAACAAGGTAAGGTTCTGGAAGCATGGAAAGTGTTGTTGAAATAAATAAATTTCTAAACTAATAACTTCATAAATAGACATTTTATAGTATCAAATTTTATTGCAATGTTGTTGGAAAATTAAAAATTGGTAAAATATCGCATTAGTAAAAAGTATGGGAAGTAAAGCAACAAATATAGAAGAACAAATTCAATTATTAAAAACTAGAGGGATGAAACTTGAATATCCAGAAGCAAAAGTAAGAGAACTTTTACTCGATATTGGATATTATCGTTTAGGGTTTTACTGGAATCCATTTGAAATTGATGAAAATCATAATTTTAAACCAGGCACTACTTTTAAAAATGTAATTAAATTGTATTACTTAGATTTTGATTTAAGAAACCTTTTAACAAGATATGTAACTCGAATAGAAATCAATTTTAAAACCAGACTCATTCATTATGTTTCTAATAAATATAAGGATTCCCCAACATGGTTTATAGATAATGATGTAATGAATAATCGGTTTATTAATTCATTTGAAAAACTTTATAATGAAAAATTTATAAAAAACAATAAACCCATTAAAAAACATCATGAAAAATACATTAATGATAAATATGCTCCTGCATGGAAAACACTTGAATTTTTTACTTTTGGAACTGTATTAACAATTTATAAATGCCTAAAAAATGAAAGTATAAAAAAGAAAATAGCTAATGATTTTGGAGTAATTAACATGAGAAAATTTATTAATTTGATGGATACTGTTGTTTTGGTTAGAAATTACTGTGCTCATGGGGATGTGCTATTTGATTTAAGAACTCCAAAAGGCATTGCCGTTATTCCTGATATTAATTTTGAAGAAGACGATAGAAGTTCTTTAACCCAAGTTGCAGGTCATAAGTTAAAAAAATGTTAAATTCAGTCAAAAAAGACCTTTAAAAAACTGATTTAATCCTATTAATCTTAAATATCCCAATAAAATAAGGGTTTAAGTTTTAGA
>JAHYJH010000016.1 GCA_019429185.1 Vicingaceae bacterium | reverse complement strand
TAGAAAAGTGGTTTGAACTCGAACCTAAAATTTTTAAGGAAAAGCCAGCAGTGTTTAAAGAAAAAATACTACTTTTGAAGAGTAATAGTAAACAAGACTTTAAGGAACAACCTTGTGAAACTTAACAACTACATATATTCAAGGATATTAATAAAGTATATTAACCTTCAACCACTCAACCACTCGCTCGGCTGTGCCGAGTGAATAATATTAGAGTTTGCTTTTAGCAAATTTCCTTCTGTCCGTAATTTTGTTTAACCTCTCGGATATTTTCCACCCAGCCCAACATTGTATTTGGTTGACACTTTATAGACTATCTTAAAAAAAGATGTAGAATCTTAGTTGGTGTTTAAAAAAACATTTGCTTTCAATGATTAAAATTTTATACCTTTGTTATTCTTTTTGTTATATATTTAAAAATCAAATCAATGAAACTCATTAGAACTCTTGCCTTTTTAATCCCCATTTTGTGCTTTACTAATTTTTATTTACACGCTCAAACAACAAGCAATCAAGAAGTTATAACAACCATTTATTACTATAGTTTTTCGGGTGAATTATCCTCAACAACACTTAGTGAAATAGAATCAGAGGCAAAGCAACTTACGAATGTTGATGAAGTTAAGGTTAAATATAAAGAAGAAAATAAACTTGGTCAACTTATCGTGCTGGTTAAAGAAAAAAACAGAAATTCTGAAGGAGACATTCTGTTTCAACCCACTGATTTAAAAAAACTTTTATCAAAAAACAACCTTATCCCTAATGAATTAACCCTTGAAATATTAAAAAATTAGTTGATATTATCCATAATAACTAATCAACTTAATGTAAATCAAGCTATTTATTAAAAAAATAATTTTATTTAAACTACATTCAACCTATTTAGTATGAGAATATTACTTTCACTTATTTTACTTATCAGTTTTGGAATTGGTTACAGCCAATCCGACAACTGTTCTTCAGCTACACTTATTTCTGTTACGGCAAATTGTTCAAGCCCCACAAGTGGAACAACAACAGGAGCTACACCTTCAATTTCCGGATGTGTGGGTAATGCCGATGATGATGTTTGGTATCAATTTGTAGCAACTGCCACCTCTCATCAAATAACAGTTGTTCCTAGTGCTTCAATGGATCCTGTGGTACAATTATTTTCAGGAATTTGTTCCTCATTAGCAACAATATCTTGCATGGATGCAACTTTTACTGGTCAAAATGAGGTAATTAACGCTACCGGATTAACCATAGGAAACACCTATCTACTAAGAGTTTACCACTATGGAGTTGGTTCTGGATCAGGTAATTTTACCATTTGTGTAACCAATCCTCCTCCAGCACCAAGCAACAACAATTGTGCGGGAGCAACAAATCTATTAATAAATACCACCTGTATAAATACGGCAACAACATCCGTAGGAGCAACACAATCTATGCCTGGATGTGTAGGAAATGCTGATGATGATGTTTGGTTTAGTTTCACAGCCGTTAACACTACCGCAACAATCACCGTTGATCCATCTTCATTTATGGATCCTGTGTTGCAACTTTTTTCTGGTACTTGTGGTTTATTAAATTCTATCCAGTGTGAAGACACAGGATTTATGAATGGAAATGAGGTAATTAATGCCATTGGATTAAACCCAGGTACAACTTACTATATTCGTGTATATGATTATTATGGTGGTGGAGGTTACCCTTTTGACATTTGCATAACAGGACCAGCATCGTCAACCATTCCAACAAATGACGAGCCTTGTAATGCAATTGCCTTACCTGCTGTTACTTCCGATTGTAACTTTTTACAATTTTCTACAGTTGGGGCAACAGCTTCAATGGGAGTACCTACTCCATCTGCTTGTGTTGGAGGATCAGCCCCTCAACAAGGAGGTTTTGGTGCAGGAAGTGCTGATGTTTGGTTTAGTGTTGTTGCTCCTGCAAACGGTCAACTAGCAATTACTTCACAACCAAATTTTGGTATTAATGATGGAGTTATGGCGTTGTATAGCGGCACTTGTGGAGCATTAACACAAATTGCTTGTTCGGATGACAATAATTATCCCGGAACAACAAACGATTTCAAACCTTATATTTCGCAAACAGGATTAACTCCTGGAGCAACGTATTACATTCGTTATTGGGGTTATGGAACATCTACAGGAAATTTTGGCTTTTGTGTTTCCTCTCCAACTAACGATTTTTGTGCCACTGCATTATATATTTGCGATTTGAATGGATATAGCGGTTCAACAAGTGCGGCATACACACCAGACAGACCTTGTAATATGCGAGGAAATGCCGAACAAAACAATCCACCAACATATACCTATACGCCAGGAACAAACACAGGAGGAATTTTTGGTCAAGGCGGCCCTTGGGGAACAGGCTCTCCCGCTTTTGACGTGAGAATTGATAACAACTCTTGGATAAGATTTACAGCTGGCAATACAACCGCTGTTCTAAATGTAGCTATTAGTGATTGTTGGATAGGAAATTACCCTTCAGGAGGAATTCAAATGCAAATTTTTTCTGCAACAAATTGTTGTTCGTTTACCCCTGTTTCAAATTTTGAAGAAGGTTCTTCTAATTTTACCATAACAGCCAATAGTTTAACTATTGGAAACGATTATTATCTGATGATTGATGGTTATGCTGGTGATATTTGTAATTATTCAATAACAGCAAATTCTGGTATTCTTTTTCCTGATATTATTGCTCCTAGACCTTCAATCTGTTTTGGTGATACTACAACTTTATTTGGTCCTGCTTTAGCTTCTTCTTATTTGTGGCAACCAGGAGGAGCAACTACACAAAACATTACTGTACAACCATCTACAACAACAACTTACACACTAACTGTTGAAGGTGTTTGTGGAAATAAACAAACGCTAACAAAAACAATTACTGTAAATCCTCTACCAACAATTTTAATTAACAACGGAAATCCAGTTGCTGTTTGTAATGGTTCAACGGCTACGCTAACTGCAACAGGAGGAAGCACTTATCTTTGGAGTACGAGCAGCACAGCCAATCCAATAAATGTTAATCCTGTTGTTCCAACCACTTATTCAGTAATTGGAACAGATGTGAATGGTTGTGTTGGTTCTGATACCGTTCTTGTTCAAATTGTTACAAATCCAACTGCTAATATTACAGCAAATTCTAATACTATTTGCAACGGACAAAACTTAACTTTACAAGCAACAGGCGGAGGAACTTACACATGGAATGATAATTCTACTTTTGATTCACTCGTTGTTAATCCAACAACAAACACTAATTATTATGTAATTGTTGATGTTGGAGGATGTGTTGATACAGCAAATTTCCCTGTTACCGTAAATCCGTTACCTTCTCCCACTATAACCGGAGGAACAACAGTTTGTTCTAATGATTCAATCACTTTAACTGCTGGAGGAGGGGTTTCATATACTTGGAATACAGGAGCAACTTCTGCAAGTATTACTGTAACGCCTATTTCTAATCCAACTTCATACACGGTTGTAGTTACCGATGCAAATGGTTGTGTGGATTCAACCTCAACAGCTATCAATTTGTTAACACCTCCAACCATTCAAATAAATGGAGGAAATACCGTTAGTGTTTGTAATGGATCTTCTGTTACGCTAACCGCAACAGGAGGAAATAGTTATGTATGGAACACAAGTGCCACTTCAAGTTCAATTTCCGTAAGCCCAACAATTCCAACAACTTATTCTGTAATTGGCACAGGAGCAAACGGTTGTATTGATTCAGCTAATGTTACCGTACAAGTAACAACCCAACCAACGGCAAACATTTCAGCACTAAAAGATACCATTTGTTTTGGAGAAACTTTAGTATTAAATGCAACAGGAGGAGGAACTTATCTATGGAATGATAATTCTACCTTTGATTCGTTGGTTGTTAGTCCTACTTTAAACACTACCTATTCGGTTATTGTTGATTTAGGTGGTTGTACAGACACTGCTTCATTTCCTGTTATTGTAAATCCGCTCCCCATTCCTGTTATTAATGGAAACAATGTTATTTGTGATGGACAAACGCTTACTTTAACAGCCTCAGGAGGAGGAACTTATTCATGGAGTACGGGTGCTGTTTCAACAAGTATTTCAGTTAGTCCAACTGCAAATCCAACAACATATTCAGTAATTATTACCGATGCAAATGGTTGTGTGGATTCAACCTCAACAGCAATAACCGTTAATCCTCTTCCTAGTATAACTATTACAGGAAATGACACAATATGCAATGGAGCTACAGCTTCTTTAACTGCTTCTGGAGCATTAAATTATGTTTGGAGTTCAGGTCAAACAGTTGCTGTGGTAACAGTAAATCCAACAAACACTACAACCTATACTGTTGTTGGAACAAGTACTGATGGTTGTGTTGATTCCGCTCAATTTACTGTTTCAGTAACGCCTCTGCCTACTGCATCAATTTCAGGGAATAATTCAGTTTGTGACGGTGCTACTATTGATTTAACAGCATCAGGAGGAACCTCTTATTTATGGACTACAACCGAAACAACTGCTACAATTTCAGTTTCACCAACAGATACAACAACATTTATGGTAATTGTTACAGCTAGTGGTTGTTCTGACACAGCTTCAACAACTATTAATTGGACTCCATTGCCTTCAATCTCTGCCTACAGTGACACAGCTATCATGCTTGGACAATCGGCTTCTATTTATGCACAAGGAACAGCTCCTTTCACTTGGAGTCCAATTGAAGGCTTATCGTGTTCAACCTGTGTTAGTCCAACTGCTACACCGAGTACAACAACAACTTATTGTGTAGAAACAACTGAAAACAACTGTATAAATTCTGCTTGTGTTACCATTTTTGTGGATGAAACCTGTGGAGAAGTATTCGTTCCAAATGCATTTTCGCCCAACAACGATGGAAACAACGATTGTTTAAGAGTTTATAGCAATTGTTTAGAGAAAGTTTTATTTAGAATTTACTCTCGCTGGGGAGCTATGATTTATGAAACAGAAGATATTGAAGCTTGTTGGAATGGGGAATACAATGGCTCAACATTAAATTCTGGCGTTTATGTTTATACTGTTAAAGCAAAACTTATAAATGGCGAAGAAATTGAATTAAAAGGAGATGTTACGTTGTTTAAATAAGAAAATTAAGTAGTTAGGTGTTAGTAGTTAGTTATACACAAGTTTAAAAAGACAACAACAATGAAAAATATTATGATAACATTTTTATTACTTCTTTTGACTTTATTTGAAGTAAGCGGACAGACAGCCGTAACTGACCTAAACGGTTTCCGAATTGGACAATACCGAGAAACAGCCACTAACGAATTTGGGAAACCTATTCAGAAAGATAAATACGAAGACGGTTTTGAATACGAAGTTTTCATCATTAAACCTGACACAAGTTTATATATGGTTTTTGAATATTCCGCAGCACATATAGACGTAATTTGGTCAATTCAGATTTCAGGCAACAACACAACTGCGGACATTGGCTTTAAAGGTTTAAAACTTGGACTTGACAAAAAAGAAGTGGAACGTGTTTTGGGCAATCCAGACAAAAAAGAAGATATAGGCGAATATGGCGAAAAATGGAGTTACGACAAGACAAACTATACCGCTGAGATTTCAAAAAGCGGAAAACTATCAAGCATAAAAATTACGGACAATTATTCAAGTAACACGCCTGATGTTAGTAAACTTCCAAAATTTGACAATATTGTGAAGTTGTTGAGTTCAAAAAACAATGCTGACATTGTAAGTATTTTAGCACCAGGAATTGAAATTTATTACATAGACCAAACAATGTTTTTCGGTAAGTCATTAAAGTCAGAAGTAGAAACTGACTATTCAAAAATCTTTCAGACAATCCGAGAAATTAGCAAAGGTCTAAACAAAATCAACACTTCTGATGAAAATGCATACGAAGAAAATATGCGAATGGCGTTAGGGCAAAATATTAAACACGTAATCAAAATCAAAACAGGACATACGATTAAAGAAATTGTATTTGAATATATAAACGGACAATATTTAATTTGGGAAATAAACGCACAATGAGGAAACCTTTACATAATACCTACAAGAAATTGGCGGCTCAGTGGTTAAATGAAGCTTTGTGCTTCGTATCAAGTTCAGTGCTGACGGACAGTTTTCGTCTCCGAAATCGACAACCATTATATACTGCAAACCCTAAACTAACTTTTTAACTTTATAAATACCTAAAAATTAGTTTTTAAAAAAACACTTTTCGAAACTTTCAACTATATGAATTTTCAACTTAATTATATGAACCCAATAATAAAACTTTTAATAGCAGTAGTGCTATTCTTGAGCTTTCTACTTCAAACCTCGAACATACAAGCTCAAGATATTCATTTATCGCAAACATTAATGACACCTTTATTAATAAATCCAGCAAATGCAGGTAGTGAATACACCATGCGTGGAATATTAAATTATAGAAGCCAATGGGGAAGTGTAACCAATCCATTTAATACGATGATGGCAAGCTATGATATGCAGTTTAAACCAAAAAAAGAATCGAAAGTTGGCTATTTTGCTGGAGGTTTATATGCATTTATGGATGAGGCTGGAGAATCTAGCACAAAAACAACACAAATTAATTTGAGCGGAGCTTATCATGTTCGGATTTCTCAAAAAAACACTTTAGGTTTAGGTATTCAAGGTGGCTATTTTCAACGCTCCTCTAACATAGCTAATTTGAAATGGGGCAGCCAATTTGATGGCTTCCAATACAACTCTACATTTGAATCTAACGAAGCCAATGGAGCAAATAAATTATCTTTTGGAACAACAGATTTTACTTCGGGATTGGTTTGGACGTATAGAAACGATGAAAAATATTTATCAGGAAAAAAATTATTAATTAATGCTGGTTTATCCATGCATCATCTTACAAAACCCAAAGTTGAATTTCAAGATATTTTTCCAGATCAATTGCATTATCGATGGATAGGTCATGCTAATGCCATTGTTGGTATAAATCCTAAAGTTACGCTATTGCCTTATGCTTTTTACTCTCGACAAGGAGCTATCAATGAAATTATGTTTGGCTCAAATGTACTATACAATCTGAATGAAGCATCAAAATATACTGATAATGTGAAAGGAATGGCTGTAGGTGGTGGCTTATTTTACAGATGGAATGACGCTGTTGTTGCGTTAATTATGATGGAATATGCTAATTATACATTTAGTTTTAGTTATGATATCAATACCTCATCACTGAATGATGCTTCTGGGAAACAAGGAGCTTATGAAATAGCCATTCGTTATGTTTACCCAAACCCTTTTGGAGGTGTGAAAAGTAAGGCTAGGTTCAACTAAAACTCGCTAAGGAAGTAATTCCACCCTTAACTGTTTCATTTAATTTTACATTCAATTTCACATCTAAGGGCAACAATAAATCAACACGAGAACCAAACTTAATAAACCCACACTCTTCCGTTTGGCTTACTTGTTTTCCTATTTCATGGTAAAAAACAATTCTGCGAGCCAATGCACCAGCTATTTGCCTAAACAATACTTTTCTTCCTTGATTATCTTCAACAACAGCAGTAGTTCTCTCATTTTCTGTGGAAGATTTTGGATGCCAAGCAACTAAATATTTTCCTGGATGATATTTATAATACTTAAGTATTCCACCAATTGGGTAACGATTAATATGTACGTTAACAGGAGACATAAATACAGAAACCTGTAATCTTTTTTCATTAAAATACTCCGTTTCCATTACTTCTTCTATTACCACCACTTTACCATCAGCAGGAGAAATAATATCACCTTCTTTAGCTATAAAATTTCTAGACGGACTTCTAAAAAATTGAAGAATCACTATAATTAGAAAAGCAGCAACCAGATAGCCTAGTACTTTTACCACTATATAATCATTGAAGAAAAAATATATTAATCCGTTCAATACTATTGAAAATAACAACACGATGATTAATGAAGGATACCCTTGTTTGTGAAATTTCATTGTTTATATTTTAATTTAATAGTTGTTAAACACTGTTTTTCAATAATTTAAAACTTTGCTTTTTTAGATCCTGAAAATTGTTTAGCAGCTTTTGAAAGTGGTTTTTTCTTGCTATCAGTAGTTGATGTTGATTTCATAATAAATCCAGCTTTTTCTGCATTTTCTTCTATTTCTTTTTGTTTAGCCGTCTCTTCTGCTTCAGCTTTCAATCGTTCTTCTTCCTTAGCTTTCATCTCTGCATCACGTTTTTCTTGTTCTTCTTGCATTTTTTTGTTCAATGCTTCTAACTCTGCTTGTTTAAGCAACTGTTCTTCTTTTGCTTTCTTAGCCTCTGCTTCTGCAAGCTCTTTTAATTTCTTTTCTTCTTCCTGACGTTTCGCTGCTGCTTCAGCTTCGGCTTTTGATTTCGCTTCCAATTCTGCTTGTTTTTTTGCTTCTAGTTCAGCTATTTCTTTAAGTTTTTTCTCTTCTGCTTGGCGTTTCACTGCTGCTTCAGCTTCGGCTTTTGATTTCGCTTCCAATTCTGCTTGTTTTTTTGCTTCTGCTTCTGCTATTTCTTTAAGTTTTTTCTCTTCTGCTTGACGTTTCGCTGCTGCTTCAGCTTCTGCTTTTGATTTAGCTTCCAATTCTGCTTGTTTCTTCGCTTCTGCTTCTGCTATTTCTTTAAGTTTTTTCTCTTCTGCTTGACGTTTCGCTGCTGCCTCAGCTTCTGCTTTTGATTTAGCTTCCAATTCTGCTTGTTTCTTCGCTTCTGCTTCTGCTTTCTCTTTGGCAATACGTTCTTCTTCTTGTTTTTTCGCTGCTGCTTCAGATTCTGCTTTCGCTTTGGCTTCTGCTTCGGCTTTTAATTTGGCTTCGGCTTCGGCTTTTTCTTTGGCGATACGTTCTTCTTCTTGTTTTTTTGCTGCTGCTTCAGATTCTGCTTTCGCTTTGGCTTCTGCTTCGGCTTTTAATTTGGCTTCTGCTTCTGCTTTCTCTTTGGCAATACGTTCTTCTTCTTGTTTTTTCGCTGCTGCTTCAGATTCTGCTTTCGCTTTGGCTTCTGCTTCGGCTTTTAATTTGGCTTCGGCTTCTGCTTTCTCTTTGGCAATACGTTCTTCTTCTTGTTTTTTCGCTGCTGCTTCGGATTCTGCTTTCGCTTTGGCTTCTGCTTCGGCTTTTAATTTGGCTTCAGCTTCTGCTTTTTCTTTGGCAATACGCTCTTCTTCTTGTTTTTTCGCTGCTTCTTCGGATTCTGCTTTCGCTTTGGCTTCTGCTTCGGCTTTTAATTTGGCTTCGGCTTCTGCTTTTTCTTTGGCGATACGCTCTTCTTCTTGTTTTTTTGCTGCTGCTTCAGATTCTGCTTTCGCTTTGGCTTCTGCTTCGGCTTTTAATTTGGCTTCTGCTTCAGCTTTTTCTTTGGCAATACGTTCTTCTTCTTGTTTCTTTGCAGCTGCTTCCGCTTCTGCTTTCGCTTTGGCTTCCAATTCTGCTTTCAATTTTGCTTCCGCTTCAGCTTTTTCTTTGGCAATACGCTCTTCTTCTTGTTTCTTTGCAGCTGCTTCCGCTTCTGCTTTCGCTTTGGCTTCTGCTTCTGCTTTCAATTTTGCTTCGGCTTCGGCTTTTTCTTTGGCGATACGCTCTTCTTCTTGTTTTTTCGCTGCTGCTTCTGCTTCTGCTTTGGCTTTGGCTTCTGCCTCTGCTTTCGCTTTGGCTTCCGCTTCAGCTTTTTCTTTAGCGATACGTTCTTCTTCTTGTTTCTTTGCAGCTGCTTCCGCTTCCGCTTTCGCTTTGGCTTCTGCCTCTGCTTTCAATTTTGCTTCTTTTTCTAATCGTTCTGCTTCTTGTTGTTGCTTAATTGTGGCATTTAAAATTTCTAATTTCGATTTAGGATCTTGTTGTGAAGGATCTATTGAAGTGGCTCTTGTATAAGCACTTTTTGCTCCTTCAAAATCTTTGGCAAATAAAGCTTTATCTCCTTCTTTCATTGCATCAGCATATTGTTGTGCTTTAATTTTATCTTCTAATTCTCGCTTTTTTTTGTTTTGCTGAAAATCAACTAAAAGTTGATTTAATTTTTGAGCAATGGGTGCTGTATAACCCATATCCCAACCAAAATCATTGGTTTTTGCATCATACCTTGTTTTTCCTATGGGTTCAGATAGAAACGAAACATTTAAATCTTTATGTTTTTGAAACAACGTCATTTCAACTTCTAAATCATTTACTTTATTTCTTTTATCAGGAGGAATACCTTTGGTATTTACAACAACTTTTTTGGGTTCAAAATTGGCTTTTTCATACAGAATAACATATTCATTTTCATAGTCTAACAAGATTTCATATTTTCCCTTTGCATCGGAAATTACATTAGTAACATAAGCTCCATTTGAAGTAGCTTTTATACTTACTCCTTGCATTTTATTTCCTGCATAATATTCGGTAACTATTCCTGAAAGAGAGATTTGTTGTTCTCCTTGGGCAAGAATAGAACTATGAATTGCTACTAATAAAAATAAACTTATTACTTGTTTCATTGGTTTAATAATTAAAGATAACTTTTTAAACAACAACATTCTAAATTTATAACTTGCAAGTTTACACATTTTATTCTTTAATTATCTTCATCGTATTTACACCATTTTTTTGTACCACTTTAGCGAAATAACACCTATCTACTTTCTTTTGTTCATGCTATCAGTAATTCAATGACTTACTTATAGTTTCATCATCTTTACGTAATTGATAGTACTCAATTTTGGAAATTAGGATGTAATTTTTTGTATTTGTATGCCACAGAGTTTAACTCATTAATCTATCCTTTTTGTCCATTAGAAATATTTTTACATAAACTATATTTTATTGAGTACTATTTTATAATTTTGTACTTTACTTAAACAATAACAAATATTTTACATATTTGCGTTTGTATTATGATTCTAAAAAAGAAATCAGAAAGTAGTATTGGTGCTGCTAAAGCACTAAATGAGATAGAATACTACTCATCTAGTGTACATTGTTCCTATTATAGTTGTGTGCAATTAATAAAACATATTCTGTTGCATAAATATAAAATGTCAGAAAATGAACTTAGAAATGAACAAGAAAAATCAGGAAAACCTTCTCATGAATTTTTGATAAATGCAATCTTAATTAAAATAAAAGATGTTTCTCCGATTAATTTTCGTGATGTATCAAGAGAACTACCCACTTTAAAAATGGCTCGTATTGATGCTGATTACAAAGAAATTGAAATCAAAAAAGGAATGAGTGAAAATGCTCTTGATAAAGCAATAGAATTACTTACAACTTTAAATATGGCTTTTAAAATATGACCGCAAAAGAATTTATTATAGAAAGATTAGATTTAATTATAGAATACTTCCCTAATCTGAAGTGTATTTATGAGTATGATGAAATGTCGAAAGTTCATCTTATTAAAGTACTTCCTCAAGGAGAATTCGACTTAAATAAGAAATACTCAGAATTTGAATCGGAGATTGTTTTTGATTTTATATGTAGATATAACGATTCCAATATTTTATTCTTTACTGAGGATGATGTATCTATATCTATAAAAAATCCTGTTTATCAAGTAGTAGGTAAAAAGTTTGAATCAGAATTAATTTCAAGTTATAGTTTTGAAAATTTTAATAAAACAATTCTTGTAATGGATGCAGGAGAGAATAATTACGCAATGGCAGCATGACAAAAGAAACTAAATTATCAGCATTTTCATTTGAGGGATTTTTAATCTCAGAAACGCACATAACTAGAAAAGAAGAAAAACAAGGTAAATTCAAAATTGATTTAGCTCCAAGTGGGAAATACACCAAAAAGTTGAAACAATTCCAATTAAATCTTGAAGTAAGGGTGTATGATGAGAAATCATTTGAAGCAATTATTAAAACTCAATCCTTATTTGAATTCAAAGAAAATGTGAATGAATCTGAAATAGGAACCTATTTTTATGTTAATTCTTCAGCGATTATCTTTCCTTATATCAGAGCATACATATCTGCTTTAACAGCTCTTTCGGGGTTAAAAACCATAACTATTCCAACTATGAACTTAACTGGACTTGGCGAGAAATTAAGGAATAATACAACCTTTGATTAACTTGTTGTTTTTATTTACTCTCCACCCACTTTCGTGCATTCACAAAGGCTTCTATCCAAGGGGTAACTTCATCTTGTTTTCTTTCTGGTGGATAAAATCCTGTTTGCCAAGGAAAAATGGTTCTTTCTAAATGCGGCATCACAGCTAAATGACGACCACAATCGGAAACAATGCCCGCAGTATTGTATTCCGAACCATTGGGATTGGCTGGATAGGTATTATCCGAATATTTCATTACTATGTTATATTCTTCTTCACTTCCTTCAAATAAAAATCTGCCTTCACCATGGGCAACCCAAATTCCTAATTGACTATCCGACAATGAAGCCAACATAACCGAATTATTTTTAGCAACTTGAACACTTAAATAAGCCGATTCAAATTTACCTGATTGATTGTGTGCCATCGCTTGTGTTTTTCCTTTCGATTGCACTAAACCCAATTCCATCATTAATTGACAACCATTGCAAACACCTAAACTCAACGTATCTTCTCTTTTATAAAAATTGTCGATGGCTTGCTTGGCTTTTTCATTGTATAAAAATGCTCCCGCCCAACCTTTTGCCGACCCCAATACATCTGAATTGGAGAATCCTCCAACAAAAACAATTACATTAACATCGGTTAAATCTTCTTTACCCGAAATTAAATCTGTCATGTGCACATCTTTCACATCAAAACCAGCTAAAAATAAGGAATAAGCCATTTCTCTATCGCCATTTACTCCTTTTTCTCTAATAATTGCAGATTTAGTTCCTGTGGTATTTTTTCTGTCGTGAGCAATAGCATAATCTGTTAATTTTCCGTTGAAATGCGTTGGAAATTTAAACGTAATTGCATTGTTTTTATAAGTTTCAAAGCGTTCTTTAGCAAGGGTTTCAAGGGTTTGTTTTTTATCCAACAAATAAGAAGTTTTGAACCAAATATCTCTGTATTCATCAATAGCTAAATTAAGTTGAGCCGCATTGAGTTTAATTTTTAAACAACGCTCGTTAATAACATTTCCAATAATATGTGCATGCACACCATTTTTACCAAATTCAGAAACTACCTTATGACTGTCTTTTACTTGAATAATTACCCCTGGATTTTCACTAAACAAAATTTTAACCAATTCTGTTTCATCAAAGGAATTCAAATTAACGATAACCCCACCATTTTGATTTCCAAAATTCATTTCAAGTAAGGTAGTTATTATCCCTCCCGAAGAAATATCATGTCCCGCTAAAATTTTGTCTTCTTTAATCAATTTTTGGATGGTATTAAATGCCCTTACAAAATAGTTGCTATCCGAAACAGTAGGTGTTTTTGTACCTAATCGGTTAATAACTTGCCCAAAAGCACTTCCTCCCAATTCAAATTCTTCACTCGAAAAATCTACAAAAATTAGTGCTGTATTTTCGTCATTTACTAATGTGGGTTCAATTATTTTTTTAACATCACTAACTGCACCAGAAGCTGTAATAATAACCGTTCCGGGAGCTATCACTTTGTCATTAGGATATTTTTGCACCATAGACAACGAGTCTTTTCCTGTAGGAATGTTGATGCCTAATTCACAAGCAAAATCGCTAACCGCCTCAACAGCTTGATATAAACGAGCATCTTCGCCTTCATTTTTTGAGGGCCACATCCAGTTCGCACTTAACGAAACAGATTTTAGTCCTTCTTCGAGTGGAGCCCAAACAATGTTGGTTAATGCTTCGGCAATGGCTAATTTACTTCCATTGGTTGGATTAATTAAAGAGGCTATTGGAGCATGACCAAGTGCTGTGGCTATCCCTTTTTCTCCTTTAAAATCAATGGCTACAGCTCCTAAGTTATTAAGTGGAATCTGTAATTCGCCTGTGGTTTGTTGTTTTGCCACTTTTCCAGTTACCGATCTATCTACTTTGTTGGTTAACCAATCTTTACAAGCAACTGCTTCTAGTTGCAACACTTGTTTAATGTAATCTTTAATTTTATTGGAATTATAATCAATTTCCTTAAATTTTGAAGGTAATGTTTTGTCTGTGATTACCGTTTTTGGAGGTTTACCAAACATATCCTCTATTTTTAAATCTATGGGATTTTCGCCTGTTTGTTTATCTTCAAATTTAAAATGTTGGTCGCCCGTAATTTCTCCAACCACATACATGGGAGCTCTTTCACGTTGACAAATGGCTGCTAACAACGCAACATCTTCAGCTTTAATAACCAATCCCATACGTTCTTGCGATTCGTTTCCAACAATTTCTTTGGCAGATAAGGTTGGGTCGCCAATAGGGAGTTTTCGTAAGTCTATTGTGCCACCTACTTCTTCAACTAATTCAGATAAGCAATTCAAATGCCCACCAGCACCATGATCGTGAATGGAAATGATGGGGTTTTTTGTTGATTCTACATAAGCACGAATAGCGTTAGAAACTCTTTTTTGCATTTCTGGATTTGACCGCTGAATGGCATTTAATTCAATGGCATTACTATATTCGCCTGTTGCAACCGAAGAAACAGCACTTCCGCCCATACCAATTCGATAATTATCTCCTCCCAACACAACAATTTTATCTCCTTTTTGTGGTGTTTTCTTTTGAGCATTATCCAATTTACCATAACCAATTCCTCCGGCTTGCATAATTACCTTATCGTAGCCATATTTTTTGTTATTTTCGGTATGTTCAAAGGTAAAAACGGAACCATTAATAAGTGGCTGACCAAATTTATTCCCGAAATCGGAAGCTCCGTTTGATGCTTTAATTAATATTTCAATGGGCGATTGATACAACCAAGGTCTTTCGGGCATGGCTTGTTCCCAAGTTCTATCTTTTTCTAATCGAGAATAGGCGGTCATATAAACGGCTGTTCCTGCCATAGGTACACTGCCTTGTCCGCCTGCCATTCTATCTCTAATTTCTCCTCCCGAACCAGTTGCGGCTCCATTAAAAGGTTCAACGGTTGTAGGAAAATTATGTGTTTCTGCTTTAAGCGATAAAACGGTATCTATTTCTGTTATTTCAAAAAAATCGGATTGATGTTGTGTTTTAGGTGCAAATTGCATGGCTTTTGGTCCTTGCACAAAACTTACATTGTCTTTATATGCAGAAACAATCGTGTTTGGATTTTGTGCTGATGTTTTTTTAATAAGTTGAAACAGCGAGGAAGGTTTTTCTTTCCCATCAATAATAAAAGTACCGTTAAAAATTTTATGTCGGCAATGTTCTGAATTTACTTGAGAAAATCCAAATACTTCGCTATCAGTAAGTTTTCTGTTGTTTTTTTTACTTATTTTATCTAAGTATTCTACTTCATCATCGCTCAATGCCAACCCTTCTGCTTTGTTATATGCAGCAATATCATCAATATATTTAACCGATTCGGGCAATACATTTACGGTAAATAAGGTTTGAGTTAAGTTGGTGTATAACACTTCCAACATGTTGTCATAAACTGCTTTTGCAGATTTTTCTATTTTAAATTCTTCCATACGAACAATGGAAGTAATACCCATATTTTGAGTAATCTCAACTGCATTTGTACTCCAAGGAGAAACCATTTCGGCACGAGGACCAACAAAAAAACCTGAAAGACTTTCTTCTTCTAATTTTTCGGCTGCTAATAACCAATTGAGTTTTGGTATATCTTCATTTTTATATTTTTCATTGTATTGAACAGCAATGATTTTACTTGTTTTAGTCTTAAAAAATAGTATCATTTTTCGATTTAAAAATAGAGCCGCAAATTTAGGAACAACAATAAATTAAGTTTGTTTTCATTTCCTTTTTTTTCTAAAACATATTAACACTTATTAATGTAGCAATTTTACAATGTAGCAATTTTACAATTTTACAATTTAATAATATAGCAGTTTGAAAATTTAAAAATTAACCTCGTTGAGTTTTCGAGCTCGGTTCGTGTATTCGTAGCTAAAAAAATCTAAAAATGTTAATTAGAGTCTGTCTTTAAAGTCCAACTTCTTCGTTATTCTCGTTTTAAAAACCAGTCATTTACAAAAGTAAACTCCTGATTTTCAAAACTTCGAATGCCTCGAATTTGAACTTTAAAGTTCAGCCTCTTGACTAAAAAGACAGATACTAAATATACCGCAACCAAATGAATTTTCTAAAAATAGTTAGTATTTTGTTGCGAGTATAACTCAAACTAATTATCTTTCCTCCCGAAAAGCTATTAAGTTTGAGTATATAAAAATAACTTACTATACAAAAGAAATCAACTTTTATGCAGCCAAAAGTTTCCATAATAACTGTTTGTTTTAATAGCGAAAAAACTATTGAAGACACCATTAAATCGGTTGTCAATCAAACGTATGAAAACATTGAATACATTGTTATTGATGGCGGTTCTACGGATAACACCTTAACTATTATTAATAAATATAAAAACAAAATTACCTCCATTATCTCTGAAAAAGACAATGGAATTTATGATGCTATCAATAAGGGAATTAAAATGGCTTCAGGCGATATTATTGCCAACCTCAACTCTGATGATTTTTATATTGACAACGAGGTAATAAGTGATGTTGTTACTGCATTTAATGAAGCTAAAACAGATTTATTATATGCTGATTTGTATTATGTTGACACCAAAGACACTTCTAAAATTGTGCGTTATTGGAAATCTAAACAATATAAAGAAGGATTGTTTTTAAAAGGCTGGATGCCTCCCCACCCTACTTTTTTCGTAAAAAAAGAAGTGTATCAAAACTACGGAATGTTTAATCTTGAATTCAAATCGGCAGCTGATTATGAAATTATGCTTCGATTTATTCATCGCTATAAAGCTAGTATTACCTATTTACCGAGAGTTATTGTTCGGATGCGTGTTGGAGGAGTTAGCAATGCTAGTTTAATAAACAGAATAAAAGCCAACAGAGAAGACAAAAAAGCATGGGAAATAAATGGGTTAAAACCACATCCATTAACACTTATTTTTAAGCCTCTATCCAAATTAGGGCAGTTTTTTAAATGATTCAAATGAATATAATGACCTTTATAAAAAAAATTCCTATTCAACACTACCCTATTCTATTGGTTTATGTGGCTTTGTTTATATATGCCTTTTTACGTTCTTATTACCTAGTCTTTGCAAGAAAACTCCCAAATACTTCGTTATTTTCTATTGTTTTTTTTTGTAATCGTGATTCGCTTCGCTTAATTCTTATCAAAGACACTAAAAAAGGAGGGGCTTGCAGACACTGTTTACCTCAACAAAGATAATGTACCTTTATAAACTTCTTTTTTTCCCGAAATGGTAATTGAAATTAGGTAAAAATAAGTTCCTTCAGAACATATTTTGCCTGATTCAGTTCTACCATCCCAAGCTGCATCCAATTGATTACTTTCAAATAATTTTTCTCCCCATCTGTTGTAAATTTTCATGCTTAGTGTTTCTAAACCAAAGCTTTCCACAAAGAAAACATCATTATTACCATCATTATTTGGGCTAAAAATATTAGGAATAATAAATACTGGTTCTTTTTGAACACATGAATCAACAGTAATATAATTCGTTATCAATAGTGTATCAAATCCAAAAGAATTACTAACAATCAGTTGAACATCATAATTACCTATACTGTCATAACAAATTATTGGATTTTGGTTTGTTGAAGTGTTTGGTGTTCCTCCATTAAAAACCCACAGCCAATTTGTTGGGTTTTCTGAGCTTAAATCAGTAAACGTAATGCAATCTCCTAAACAAGGAGTATTATTACTCGAATTAAAATTAGCAATAGAAGCAGCACAAGAATTTACTGTTATAGTTACATTGTTTGTATTTTGACATCCGTTTAAATCTGTTCCTATTACAGTATATGAAGTTGTTGCTGTTGGCGTAAAAGATGTTCCGTTCGTAACTCCGTTATCCCACACATAGGTAGTTGCTCCACTGCCTGTTAAAATAATACTATCGCCCATACAAATGGATGAATTAGTTGTGTTTGCAACAACATTAGGTAGAACATTAACTGTAATAAAATTTGAAACAAAAATAGAATCTAGTCCATTTGCGTTTGATACAACCAACGCTACATCAAAACTTCCAGAAGTTGAGTAACAAATATTAGTTGGGTTTTGTTGTGATGAAGTAGAAGTGGATGATCCAAAGAAATACCACAACCAATTTGTGGGTGTTCCGGAGCTTAAATCTGTAAAACTAATACAATCATTGATACAAATTGTACTATCTGATGAACTGAAACTAGCAACAGGAGGATTCCCACAATTAATAACGGTAACAACAACATTATCTGTATTTTGACAACCGTTCACATCAGTTCCAGTAACCATATAGGTTGTAGTTGCAATTGGAGAAACAGTATGATTCTGACCTGCACCTAAGCCATTGTTCCAAGCGTAAGTTAACCCACCAGATGCTGAAATAGTAGCTGGGCTTCCTAAACAAACAGAAGTATCGTTACTTGCCACAACAGTTGGTAGCGGGTTTACGGTAATAAAATTAGCTAGAAAGATAGAATCTTGCCCATTTGTGTTGGTTATAACTAAAGCTACATCAAAACTTCCTGCGTTTGGGTAACAAATATTAGTTGGGTTTTGTTGTGATGAAGTAGAAGTGGATGATCCAAAGAAATACCACGACCAATTTGTGGGTGTTCCAGAGCTTAAATCTGTAAAACTAATACAATCATTAATACAAATTGTACTATCTGATGAACTGAAACTAGCAACAGGAAAGGTACATGGCACAACAGTTACTAAAACAGGAACTAAATAGGGAGCTGGACAAACTCTAACCCAATAAGTGGTTGAAGTTGTTAATATAGGTGTCGTAAAGTTCGAACCAGTAAATACTAAATTTCCATTAAACTGAGCATCAAACCATTCAATGGATGCACCTACAGGAGGGTTTCCTGATAATGATGCTGAAATGGATGCAGTTGTATTTGCACAAATGCTATCTTCAATAATAACAATATCGAAACTGTTGATGGTTTCATTTGCTAAACCAGTTCCACCCATTGTAGCTCCATTAGGAGGAAACAATGAAACATAAGGGCAATTTGTTACTCCATTTATACCACCATTGGCGAATTTTAAAGGAGGTGTTCCAGCAGAAATAGCAATATAACCACCACCACCACCACCACCAGGGCCTTCACCTTCATCAATAGTAGCAAAAAGACCAGCAACCAATACCTGATTACCCCCTCTTCCTCCATTGGCAACAATAGAATCTGTTAAAGAAACTGTTCCTGTAGTTTTAAGGATGATAGTTCCTCCAGCTCCAGCACCACCAGCAGCATCAATACCTCTTAGCTGACCAATTGGAGCTGAGCCAGGGTTTACATCAATTCCATTACCCCCATTAGCTTTAATTTTTCCTCCACCCGTAATATTACCGTAAGTAGAAAAGAAAATAAGTCCACCACCATTTCCTCCATTTGTAGCTTGACCATTATCGCCTTCGCCAGCTCCACCTCCACCTCCAAAAAACAGTTTTCCTGTGGAATAATCCAAAGGTCTGCCACCTAAACCACCATTATCTCTCCTGAAATCTCCTCCCCACAATGTACTGTTTGGTGGTACAGTTAATTCATCTCTGTTATTTTTTAGGATAGAATAACCTCCTCTTCCTCCACCAGAAGATGTTGTTATTGTTGCTATTCCGGTGTCTAAATTCCATGCTGTATTATAATTAGCAGTGCTTCGGTCTGGAGTTCCAACTCCCTTGTTCCAATTTAAAAGGTCTCCAGCATTGGCACCTCCTCCACCTCCAGAATTATGTCCGTTACCTCCACCACCTGCATTAGCTGCTGCTCCTCTACAATATCCAGCTCCTCCCATATTAAATGTGAGATAGATAGATTGATCGCCAGCAATTCCTTCTCCTTTTTCGGCTCCTTCTAAATTCGGAATATTAGAATCTGCATAGCGTAATCCTCCATTAACAGTTGTAACACTTGTTGAATAAGCTAACCCTCCCCTAAAGCCCAAACCACTAACATCAACAACTCCTCCTACATTGATTGTTGTTAATCCCAACACTTCAACGGCTAAAACTCCTCCAACAGAACCATTCCATGGCAATGTGGTTAGAATACCTCCATTAACTACTGTTAATGAATTATACCTTGGAACTCTAACTATAATTACTCTATCAGCTGCTGTGTAGTTTTTGGTTAAAGCACAATCAAAATTTATGGTAATTGCATTTGGAACACTTGATACTTGAAGAAATTCGTAGTTTCCAGCATTGTTATAATTTGTAATTTCTCCCCATGACTGAAAAAATCTTGACGAATTTCCAAAATTTATATTATCAACACTATCTTCAACTGATGCACCTTGAACTTGATAGATGAGTATTAAATCACCTTGAGAAAGTGGACTACTGAAGTTGGCTGTTAATGAACTATTTGCTACTGTTATAGATGTTTCACCGATATTAGCATTGTTTGTTAGTGTTGTGAAAGCATTTACAATTTCAGTACCTGAAACTGTTTTTGACCCATCTTTTCCTCTTTGAGCAAACAATAAAGTTGATGTAATAATTAAAATAAGGATTAGTGAAAAAGACTTTATAAATTTCATATTTTTTTACTTATAATATAATAATAGGACTTTTAAAACACAAACAAAGTTGCATACCATTGTTAATGGGCAAATGTAATTGTAATATTTTAACAAAAAAAAATGATTTTTTATAAATTAGAGAACATCTTGCTTTCCTAATTTTGATAGAAGTGTATAATGACTTTTAAGTGCACAAAAAAAAGAAGGGCTTGAATAATAAGGAAGATTATATTCTAAAGCTGTTTTTTTTACAATTTCCGACAATTTCCGATAATGGACATGGCAAATAGTTGGAAATAAATGATGTTCGACCTGAAAATTTAATCCTCCAACAAACCATGATAATATTCTGTTGTTTCTAGCAAAATTTGCGGTTGTATGTAATTGATGAATAGCCCAATTATTTTCCATGTTTCCACTGTTGTTAGGAATTGGAAATGAAGTTTCTGTTACAACGTGTGCAGCTTGAAAAATGGTTGACAAAATAAATCCACACACATAATGCATCATAAAATAAAAAATTAGAGTTAACCACCAAGCTTGATTAGCAAAAAATAAGGGTATAACAAGAATTTGTATGAAGTAAACAATTTTAACGATAACTAAATTAAAATATGCTTTCTTGAATGAAATGAATTGGGTTTTGAGTAAATCTTTTTTCTTATAACGTCTTAATTGAATAAAATCTTTTTTAATTGACCATGAAATGGTTAGTAAACCATATAAAAACCAAGCATAGTACTTTTGGAAACGATGTAATTTATATCTTTTTTGATGAACGGAAAAACGCATTAAACCCCCAGAATCTAAATCTTCATCATGCTCATGAATGTTTGTGAACGAATGGTGCAATACATTGTGTTGGATTTTCCAATTAACAGCACTTCCTCCTACTAAATTTATTAAGTAACCAAGTGCTGAGTTAATTTTTTTATTTTTTGAATAAACGCCATGGTTGGCATCATGCATAATGGACAAGCCTATTCCAGCCATACCCACTCCCATTAATATCCACATCAATAACACCAAAAAACTATGCTCGAAAACATTAAAAATTACTAAAAAATAAGGAATTAAATATAATGCTAACATAAATAAGGTTTTTATAACCATATTAATATTACCATACTTTGAAATGTTGTTTTCTTTGAAATAAGTATTTACTCTACTTCTTAGTTCTTTAAGAAAATAGGGGTTACTTTTAGTGTTGAACTTTACTCTTGTATTTTCCATTTGGAATTAAATAATTAAAGCAAAGTTAGCAATTATTTATGCCTTAAAATCAATCTTCGGACTCATCCATGGTGTGATATACATTTTGCACATCATCATCTTCCTCAATTTTTTCTAAAAGTTTATCCATATCCACACGTTCTTCTGGAGTTAACTTTTTGGTTATTTGTGGTATGCGTTCAAATCCTGAAGAGAGAATTTCCATATTATTTTCTTCAAAATGTTTTTGTAAAGAACCAAAACTTTCAAAAGGTGCATAAACAATAATGCCATCTTCATCTTCAAAAACCTCTTCTGCACCAAAATCAATCAATTCAAGTTCTAATTCTTCAATATCAATTCCTGTTTTTGCAATTCTAAAATTACAGGTGTGATCGAACATGAAAATTACAGAGCCTGAAACACCTAAACTTCCATCACATTTATTAAAATAACTTCTTATGTTGGCAACTGTTCGGTTATTATTGTCGGTTGCTGTTTCAACTAAAACTGCTATTCCGTGAGGTCCATATCCTTCTAATATAACTTCCTTATAATCAGAAACATCTTTTGAGGTAGCTTTTTTAATTGCTCTTTCTACATTTTCCTTAGGCATATTGGCTGCCTTTGCATTTTGCATTACAGCTCTTAACCTGGAGTTGGATTGGGGATCGGGTCCACCAGCTTTAATTGCTATTACAATGTCTTTTCCTATGCGAGAAAATGTTCTAGCCATTTGCCCCCAACGCTTCATCTTTCTTGCTTTTCTAAATTCAAAAGCTCTTCCCATTTTTATTAATTTTTTATAAGTTGTTTTTTGTATTATTTTCCTTCAAATAAACCGTGCAGTTCGGCATCAACATTTTGTATTATTTTCCCTAAGTCTTCGGCATTTTCAGAAAAATTGTTGTTATCAACATCAACGATTAAAATTTTGCCTTGATCATAGGTAGATATCCACGCTTCATAACGCTCATTTAGCCTTTTTAAATAGTCTATTCGTATGCTTTCTTCATAATCTCTACCTCTTTTTTGAATCTGATTTACCAATGTTGGCACAGACGCTCTTAGGTAAATTAATAAATCGGGGGGAGTTATAAAAGTTTCTTGAAGTTTAAATAGCGAAAAATAGGTTTCAAAATCACGTGTGGTCATTAAACCCATTGAATGTAAATTTGGAGCAAAAATGTAAGCATCTTCATAAAGTGTTCTATCTTGAATAACGGTTTTTTTGCCTTTTCTTATTTCTTGTATTTTACTTATTCGGCTGGTCATGTAATAAACTTGCAGATTGAAAGACCAACGCTGCATGTCATTATAAAAATCATTTAAGTAGGGGTTGTCATCCACATCTTCAAAATGAGGTTCCCATTTGTAATGTTTTGCTAAAAGTCTAGTTAGTGTAGTTTTTCCAGAGCCTATATTTCCTGCTATTGCTATTATCATAATGGTTGTTTCAATAAAGCTGTTAAAAGTACAAAAATAGAAATTAATTACAGAAAATCTACTCAAACTTTAGTTGCTTTTATTTTTTTCATTTAAGTGGTATATTAGAGGGGACAAAAAAAGTCCCACCGAAGCGGGACTAAAGACTTTCATCTACGGCATATAGCCTTATTGTGATAAGATTAAAGATTAGGATTCTTTTTTCTTGCTGTAAAAGTAGCATTTTTTTTTATAAAAAAAAATACCTATTTTTAGATTTTATTTAAAAACACACATTATGGCAAAAATTTTAGGTTTAGATTTAGGAACAAATAGCATTGGTTGGGCTGTGGTGGATGATGAAAATAAAAAAATACTTGGTATGGGAAGTAGGATTTTTCCTATGGGTGTCGAAAATTTAGGTGATGGAGATAATGAAGTTTCTAAAAATGCAAGTAGGACAGGAGCAAGAGGTGTAAGAAGACAATTTTTTAGGAGAAGATTAAGAAAGAAAATTTTATTAAAAGCTTTATCTGAAAATAAAATGTGTCCGCTTAATGAGGAAGATTTTAAAGATTGGAAAAATACAAAAATGTTTCCTTCAGCTAAACTGAAAGATTGGTTTGCTTTGAATCCCTATGAATTAAGAAATAAAGCATTAACAAAGAAGTTGAATTTAGAAGAAATAGGCAGAATTTTTTATCATTTAATCCAACGGAGAGGATTTTTAAGTAATAGTAGAAAAGGTGGAAGCGATGATGGAGCTATTTTTAAAGGAAATGCAAAAGAGGGTAAAATTGGAATTACAGAAACTCAAGACAAAATCCAAGACAAAACATTAGGATCTTATTTATATGACATATATCCTAAAGAAAACGAACCTTTTAAAGATGGTTTGGAAAGAATAAGAAACAGATATACAACAAGAAAAATGTATGTGGATGAATTTGAATTGATATGGGATAAACAAAAAGAGTTTCATTCAGCTTTTACAGATGAATTAAAACAACTTTTTGGAGGAAGAAAACTAGATGGATATAAAGAAGATGGGATTTTGTTTCATCAGAGACCTTTACGTTCTCAAAAACACTTAGTTGGTTACTGTACTTTTGAACCAACTAAAACTAAATGCCCAATTAGTGCAATTCCATTTGAACAATATAGAGTTTATCAATGGGTAAATACTATTGAATGTAATGGAAAAAAAATTACACAGGAAGAACGTGAAAAAATAGCTAATTTCTTATTTGAAAACGAAAAACCTGATTTTAAAAGAATAAGAAAAGTTTTAGGAAAGGAAAGTGCTGAGTTTAAGTTCAATTATAAAAATGATGATAAAATAGTTGGCACTTATACCATTTCGAATTTATGTAATAAAAAGTTTTTTGGTAAAAAATGGTTTGATTTTACAAATAAAGAACAAGAAGATATTTGGCACATACTTTATTTTTTTGATAGTAAGTCTAATTTAAAAGAATATGCTGTAAAGAATTGGGGCTTTAACGAAGAACAGGCAACAAATATTTCTAAATTTAATGTTAAAGATGGTTATGCAAGTTTAAGCAGAAAAGCCATTAACAATATTTTGCCATTTTTAAAACAGAGTTTTGTTTATGATGTTGCAGTTGTTTTAGGAGGAATAAAAAATGTTTTTGGCAATAAATGGGAACTGTTATCTGAAGAAAAACGAAATTTTATTGTAGATAATGTTGAAGATATTGTCCGTTCAAAAATTGCTGGTGGATTTATTGAAACGATAAAAGATTTGTTAAAGAAAGAATATGGATTGTCTGATAAAGAACTAAAAAAGCTGTATCATCATTCAGCTACAATTGAAGCTAAAGCAATACTCGAAAAACTACCAGTTGGAAAAGAAGCAGACAAACAAATACAAGCTATAAGAAACCCAATTGTAACTACAGCATTGTTTGAGTTGCGAAAGTTAGTTAATGAACTTTTAGACGAACATAAAAAATTCGATGAAATAAAAGTAGAAATGGCTCGAGATTTAAAAATATCTAAATCGCAACGTAACAAAATAAGAAGAGACCAAAAAAGGTTAGAAAAAGAAAACGATAGAGTAAAAGCAGAAGTATTAAAATATACTAACCTTTCACATGATAATATTTTAAAATTTAAACTTTGGGAAGAATGTAAACAAACTTGTCCTTACACAGGAAAACCAATTAGTATAAAAGATCTGTTTTCAGGTGAGGTTCAGATAGAACATATCCATCCTTGGAGCAGGTCGTTAAATGACAGTTTTGCAAATAAAACAGTTTGTTGGGCTGACGAGAATAGAAAGAAAGGAGACAAAACTCCATTTGAATTTTATGGCAATGATGAAGCCAATTGGAGTGCAATAAAAGAACGTGCATTAAAATTATTTTCCGACACAAAAGAATACCCAAATGCGTATCAAAAATTTAAACGCTTTGTACAGCAAAATTTTGATGATGATTTTTCTTCTCGACAATTAAATGATACACGTTACATAAGCAAAGAAGCAAAAAATTATTTGGCTCAAATTTGTAAAAAAGTTACTGTAGCACCAGGGCAAATGACCTCTAATTTACGACACAAATGGGGGCTAAACAATATTTTAAATGACGAAAATGAAAAAACAAGAGAAGACCACAGACACCATGCTATAGATGCGTTGGTGATGGCTTTAGGAAAAGTAAGTTATTTACAAGAACTTTCAAGATGGAATAGACACAACAGAACGCATGAACTTAAAAATTTTCCTATGCCTTGGGAAACATTTCAACAAGATGCAGCCAAAGCTACTGAGCAAATTTTAGTTTCGCACAAACGCTTAAAAAGTGTTTTAACGATAAGAACACATTTTACGGAGAAAAATGGAAAAAAATATAAAAATGTAGGCGTTGCAGCTCGTGGACAGTTGCATAAAGAAACTGTTTTTGGTAAACGAACAGCTCCATTTAGTGAAGAAGCTTTTCATGTTAGAAAACCTATAGAAAGCTTAACAACAGAAAAGCAAGTTGAAAAAGTAGTAGATGAAACTATTAGAAAATTAATATTTAAAAGAGTAACCGAATTAGGTGGTTATGATAAAGGAAAAATACCAGCCAATACTTTTTTTGTTGCCGATGAAAATGGAATCAATCAGCCTCAGATTTTTTTACCTAACAAAAATGGTAATCCTGTACCTATATTAAAAATTAGAATGAAAGAAAATATTGGCGGAGCAGAACAATTAAAAAATGATGTTAATCAATGGGTAAATCCAAGAAATAACCACCACGTATTAATTTATAAAGATGAAAACGACAATTTAAAAGAGGATGTTGTTACTTTTTGGACAGTAGTAGAACGTAAAAGAAAAGGCTTCCCTGTTTATCAATTACCAACTGGAGGTAAAGAAATTGTAACAACATTACATATTAATGATATGTTTTTGTTAGGATTAAATGAAGAAGATATAAATTGGGAGAAACCAAATTATGAATTGCTAAAAGAACATTTGTACAGGGTGCAGAAATTAACATCAGGAGATTATTTTTTTAGAAAACATAAATCATCAACTATAACTGATGACGATTATAAGCAGATTAGAGGTTTTGGAGAAGGAAAAACGGGTTGGGTTACTCATAACCCAATAAAAGTAAAAATCACCCCAACAGGAAAAATAGAAAAACTATGAACCGCACCGAATTTTTAAAAGCCTTTGGGTTGGGCAGCACCGGGCTGATTATCCCTAAAATGGGGTTGGTGCAGCAGCCTGTTAAAATTTATGAAAACTATGTAAAGGGTTTGCAACACTATCGTTTTGGTAAACTCAAAAACAACATCAAAGCAGGCGATTTGCTTGTTTTGAAACGAGAAGCCGACAATAAATACGACCGTTTTGCAGTGGAGGTCTGTTATGGAGAAGCAAAATTGGGCTACCTCACGGCTTATGAAAACATTGTGTTGGCTAACCTTTTAGACCAAGGTGTGCAACTCAAAGCGTTTGTAACACACATCAACCCCGCTGATTTTTATTTGGGGCTGAGTGTAGAAATCTTTGCCGAAATTGTGGTGCAAACGCAAAAAGCACTCATACCAGAATTGCTTACCAAACCTGCAGACGATGCCAATGATGTATATAGAAATGGCTATTAAAAAACACATAAAGCACTGAAAAACAAGCCATAATCTTTTTGTTTTATCCAATATAGTAAGAATAAGTATCTGATTTTACAATGGGCATACAACATTTAAAAAAACAGTTGATGAATAAGAAAACTTGCAGCATAAGATGAATGAAATTGTAATATACAAAACACCTGATGAACAAACTGCTATAGACGTTCAGTTTGATGGTGAAACTGTTTGGCTAAACCAAAGTCAAATAACAGATTTATTTCAGCGTGACAGGACAGTCATAACCAAGCATATTAATAACATTTTTAAAGAAGGAGAGCTTAAAGAAAAAAGCAATGTGCAAAAAATACACAT
Source organism: Vicingaceae bacterium (assembly GCA_019429185.1). GTDB lineage: Bacteria > Bacteroidota > Bacteroidia > Flavobacteriales_E > Vicingaceae > BRH-c54. The sequence goes on along the minus strand of JAHYJH010000016.1, from coordinate 14,981 downwards.
TGCAAATTCTGACAAACCAGTAGTGTTTTATAACCTTGATGTGATTATTTCTGTTGGTTATCGGGTAAAATCTAAGCAAGGAACAGCCTTTCGCCAATGGGCTACACAAGGATTTAATGATTGTTATTTAAATTTTAAATTTACCACATAAAATGAATGAGATAGAAATATATCAGTCAGTTGATAATAAAATTGAAGTAAAAGTTCTATTTGAAAATGATAGTGTTTGGCTGAATCAAAGACAAATGGCTGAGCTTTTTGAAAAAGATACAGATACTATTGGTCTTCATCTCAAAAATATTTTTGCAGAAGATGAATTAAAAGAAAGTTCAACAACCGAGTTTTTCTCGGTAGTTCAAAAAGAGGGTAAGAGGGAAGTAACAAGAAACATTAAACACTTTAATTTAGAGGCTCTAATTTCGGTAGGATATCGTGTTAATTCTAAACGCGGTACTCAATTCCGCCAATGGGCTACCCAACGTTTAAATGAGCATTTGGTACAAGGTTATACATTGAACCAAAGGCGATTAAATGAACTGTCGAAAAATATGCAACAGTTAGAAGTTGCTGTTAATTTGATTAAACAAACAGCAGGAAATGATGAATTAAAATTAAACGAAGCCAAAGGTTTGCTCGATATTATTACCAACTACACCCACAGCTTTGTGTTGCTCAATCAATACGATAGCAATGCTATAGCAACAGGCAAGTTAAGTTACGAAATTACCTATGAAATAAAGTACCTCGAAGCAAAACCAGCCATCACCGAACTAAAAAAACAATTGATAGCTAAAAAAGAAGCCACAGAATTGTTTGGCAACGAAAAGGACAAGAGTTTTTCTGGAATTTTATTAAGCATTATACAAACTTTCGATAGTCAATACTTATATCCAAGTATTGAAGAACAAGCGGCTCATTTGCTGTATTTTTGCATCAAAAATCATCCGTTTAGCGATGGAAACAAACGCATAGGAGCATTTTTGTTTATTTGGTTTTTAGAAAAAAACAAACACCGCTTTAAAAAAAGCGGAGAACTAAAAATAAACGACAACGGATTAACCGCTTTGGCTTTGCTGGTAGCACAAAGTAACCCCAACGAAAAAGAATTGATGATAAAATTGATAGTAAATTTAATTGTAACTGCGTAACTTTACAATACTTTTTGCAAAAAAGCTCTTTGACATACACCTTGTTTTATTTAAAATTAGGATAGAAAAAATGAAATTAAACACGCCCTAAAACACTATTTTGTTGATAGTTATGTTGGTCGGGTGACAACAGCTTTATTACACTAACTATTCCACCACAATTAGTTGTGGTTTGATTAAAGATTAGGAAACACGATATTTGAATACTTTAAAAAGTGTTATTGAAAGAAGTTGTGGTTTGATTAAAGATTAGGAAACACGATATTAAGGAACGCCAAAAGCGTTAAAGTCGCCTGTGTTGTGGTTTGATTAAAGATTAGGAAACACGATATTCCAAAAGATCCAATTAAATTTAATCAATTTGTTGTGGTTTGATTAAAGATTAGGAAACACGATATTATATTATAAGTTTTCAAACACAAATATTGCGTTGTGGTTTGATTAAAGATTAGGAAACACGATATTTGAGTGACATAAAAATAAAATTTACGCTATGTTGTGGTTTGATTAAAGATTAGGAAACACGATATTTCTTTCCATTCCTATAGCAATGATAAGTGAGTTGTGGTTTGATTAAAGATTAGGAAACACGATATTCAATAACAGCAGCACAATTGGCAGAGTTGCGTTGTGGTTTGATTAAAGATTAGGAAACACGATATTTAGCATTAAAAACACTAATGCCAAAGTCAGGTTGTGGTTTGATTAAAGATTAGGAAACACGATATTTTTAGCAGTTACAATATTTAACACCTATCGTTGTGGTTTGATTAAAGATTAGGAAACACGATATTTAGACTATTATAGAATATTAAGGTTAATTGGTTGTGGTTTGATTAAAGATTAGGAAACACGATATTGCGAACTCAAAACAATTAATACCTTTCCTCGTTGTGGTTTGATTAAAGATTAGGAAACACGATATTAGATAATTGGCTACATCCTCAGCAAAACAGTTGTGGTTTGATTAAAGATTAGGAAACACGATATTTGTTCTTGCAAAAACTTCTAATAGTCAAAAAGTTAATAGGGAATATCGGATATAAAAAATGCTTCTTTTAAGGATAAAATTGCCTTGATTGAGGCATTTTTTGTTTTCTGTAAAACCATCAACTTCTCGATATGTTTTTCGTGCCTCGCTACTCGAAGAGACAGTTTTTTTTAAAACAATTCCAATTGCAGTGGAGTTGGCTCAATTGCTTGTGCAGATTTCCCCCAAAAATTCATAATGTTTCCATATTGTTTGTCGGTAATTCTCAAAATACTCACTTTGCCAAAAGGCGGTAATATGCGTTGAATTCTTTTTTCATGTGTGTCAGCTGCTTCGCCACTTGCACAATGTCGCATATAAACAGAATATTGCATCATGGTAAAACCATTTTTCAATAAATTTTTCCTAAAAACAGAAGCATTTTTTCTATCCTTTTTAGTTTCGGTAGGCAAATCAAAAAAAACAAATAACCACATAATTCGGTAAGCATTTAGTTCCATAATTTCGGATAAATTAGTTTACGAGTTGAACCCGAAAAACATTGTTGCAGCGAACTTGTTGTAGTAGTTAATGCAACCATCAAGGGGCTGACTTTATCATCAAAATATACCGTTTCGGTAAGCACACTCAACAGTTCGGATTTAATGGCTGTTGTAAGTTCTTTATCCGAATATTTTTCCATAATAGCTATAACCTTCGCATCAACCAAAGGACGATAGGGTTCCATAATATCGTCAGCCAAGCAAAAGGCATTATATTTATTTCGGTGATGGATTCCCATTGTGTTTAACAAACCACTACCAGACAATGCACGAGCAACAGCAGCTCTCAGCACGATATAGCCATAATTTAAAAATAAGTTAGGAAAATCCCCAAAGCGTTCACGTTTAAAATCAAAATCAAATAGATTTTTCCAATAATAAGCAGCAGCAACAGCTTCTCGATTATCGGTATCGCCACTTAAAACATTGGTAGCTAAATAATTTAAAGGATGTTGCGTTTTATTGATTTTGTCCAATAAATGAGCTTGATTAGTAATTTTCGCTCTGATGGTTTGTTGCCACAATTGTTTTTTCAATGGTTCACTGGCTTCAATTTGATTTTTAAAAATTTCGTGTTGGATGTGGTGTGAATTTAAGCTTAGCAACATCGAATTCGGCATGTGTTTAGCATTGCAAAAAATTACAGCAACATTGTTTTCCGATAGCTTATTAAGAGCAGGTATTGATAAGTAGCTTTCTTGATGTTCGATAACTACAAAACCAATATCTTCAATAGGAACAGAAGTTTCTCTTAATTCAGTTTTAATAACCAACTGCTCATCTTTTGTGGTAAGCGAGCATTTGTTTCCAAAAAATAAAGTACGTTTTATCATAATAAAATAATTGTAAATCAATTTATTACGTTAGTATTCGAAAATTGTTTCTTTTATTGTTGTTAGTTAGAAGGAATGAACCTATTAAAACTATGAATAAAATGAAGAATTAATTAGTGTTTGTCCATTTAGTATAGAGGCTGAACTATAATGTTCGAGTTCGAGGTTTCGATGAACTGAAAATCAGGAGTGTACTTTCGTACATGACTGATTTGAAGGTCGAGAAAAACGATGAAATCGGACATTATAGACAGACTCTAATTAATCTTATCTAAAAAAAGTTCATTCTTTTTGTTGATTATATAAATATGATTTTGTTCTATACGAACAGAATGAATCTCTTTAACGGTTGATTTTTTGTAGGTTAGATTTTCTAAGGTAAAAAAATCATAAGTCATTATTTCGTTTTTTTCATTCACAAAGAGTAAGTATTTTTCTTTTACCTGAAACTCCGTTAACCCAAAAATAGGAAGCGTTTTTATATATGTTCCAAAGTTATCGAACACCAAAATTCCAACTTTCGGGTCGTTTAAATATACTTGATTGTTGTATTCTACTAAAAAATTGGGCTGAATATTTTTGTTTAATAAATTAGCTAATTGCGCAGATTTGTTGGTGGTTATTAGTTCATTGTTTTTTCTGATGAGTTCAAAACGAATGGGATTGTAATACCAAATTCCATCATTATAAGAACGACAAACCAACGATGTTTCATCAATATCTAAGGTAGTTAAATCAATTATGGATGAGGTTGGAGAAAGGGTGTTATCTAAGGTAATTATTTTTGTAAATTCTTTAAAATAGACTAAAATTTTCATTGGATTAAAAACATCTATACTTGTTATTTCTCCGAGCAAGTTATTACTGTAAGTATATTGTAGTTTTCCTTTGTTTGAATATTTTTTTATTTCAACATCACTTATTTCATAGTAATAGCCAAATTGATCGGTTGTAAAACTTTTTCCAGCAAAAGGCATTACTAATTGCGATTGAGCCGCTAAGTTTACTGAAATAATAGAAAAAAGAATGATAATGTATTTTTTCATGAATTAATAATAAATAACATAACAGTATAAAAAACCTAAAATTTGAATCCCTCGCTACCCCCGCCCCGATCCCTAAAGGGGAGAACCTACGCTCGACACCACGTGGGCAGGCTCCCTTTAGGGATTAAGGGTGTGCGATGGCAAATTATAAATAACAAATTAAACTAATCACGTGCCAAATTAAGTATTTCTTCTAATAATTTTCTATCATTAGATAAACGAGGCACTTTATGTTGTCCTCCTAATTTATTCTTGCTTTTTAACCAATGATAAAACGTGTTTTTTTCTAAAATTAGTATCTCTGGCTCAGCTAAAACCATATTGTTAAAACGCTTTGCTTCATAATCGGAATTGAGTTTTTTTAATGCTTCATCTAAAAAATATCCAAAAAACGCTACATCATTTGGTGTTTTTTCAAATTCAATTAACCATTGGTGTCTGCCAGCATTGTTGCCTTCCAAAAAAAATGGAGCGACCGTGTAATCTTTCACAACAGCTTGTGTTTTATTGCAGGCTTCTGTAATTGCATTTTCAGCATTATTAACCATTAATTCCTCTCCAAATGCGTTAATAAATTGTTTGGTTCTTCCAATAATTTTTATTCGAAAAGGATTTAAGTTAGTAAATTTTATGGTGTCGCCTAAGCGATATCGCCACAACCCAGCGTTGGTAGAGATAACTATTTCGTATGTTTTATTAAGTTCAACATTTTCTAAAGTTACGGTTGTTGGTTGTTCTTCATTTGTGTTCCGATAGCCATCGGAATCTATGGGAATAAATTCATAAAATATACCATAATCGAGCATTAAGAGCATTTCATTGCTTTTTTGCTGATCCTGAATTCCAAAATAACCTTCCGAAGCATTATAATTTTCGTAATAATTCATTTTTGAGGATGGAATTATAGCTTCAAATTGTTTTTGATAGGGCGAAAAGCTAACTCCTCCGTGCATATATAACTCTAAATTTGGCCAAATATCCAATAGGTTGTCCGTTTTGTTAATTTCTAAAATTCGGTTCAGCAACAACAGCGTCCATGAAGGAACTCCTGAAATATTTGATACATCTTCTTTTGAAGTGGAGTTTGCCATTTTCTCAATTTTTTCATCCCAATTTTCCATCAATGCTATTTCCATTTCTGGCACCCTGCGTTGTTCCACCCAAAACGGAAAATTTTTCATGATAATGGCTGATAAATCACCATAATAAGAGGTTTCACTAAATGAATTGAGTTTGCTACTACCTCCAACTACTAATGTTTTCCCTACTATTAATTTGGTTTCAGGATGGTTGTTATGATAAATAGCCAACAAATCTTTACCTCCTTTGTAATGGCAATCTTCCAACGATTCTTTGCTAACAGGAATAAATTTACTTTTCCCTGTTGTTGTTCCCGATGATTTCGCAAACCATTTTATTTCGGAGTGCCACAACACATTTTGCTCACCTTGTTTTATTCTTAAAATATGTGCTTGCAGGCTTTCGTAGTTTTGCAATGGAACTTTGTCAATGTAATTAGTATAGTTTTTTATGTTTTTGAAGTCGTGTTTTATTCCCCATTCAGTATTTCTAGCTTCGTAAACTAATTTTTGAAGCAACTCGTTTTGAACTTCAATAGGATATTTCTTAAAAAGCTCTATTTGGTGAATACGCTTTTTAATTAGCCAAGAAAATACCGAATTAATGATTTCCATGTTACTTGTTTTATAGGTTATAAAGATAGTAAGATTTTTAGATTAAAATACAAAAGATTTTTTTGTATTTATTCTGCCACACTTAGGGTCTGTAATGAAATAAAGTGTACAGAATAGGCGAAGTTATTTCGTTTGCTAATAAGACGAAAAACACAGACATAGCAACGCTATGGCGAGTATTTTCAACACGGCAAACAACCAGTGGATGTTTGAGCGAGATAGTGTACCGGCAAAGAGCAAAAGAGCAAGGCTAAATGTATAGTTTATTTCATTACAGACCCTTAATGCCACAAATTACAGAGGTTTGCACTAATTTGTTCTTCACAGATTTATCAATTCTTTTTTATTTTTTTTACTAAGAAATAGGTATTGATGCTACTGTCTGTGTGTTGTTTAATTTTACACAAAATAACAGCCTTTGGCGGTTTTCAATCTGTGAAAATTTGAGTAATCTATCAATGTCTTTCTTATTTTCAAAATGTATTGATGCTACGTGGAGTGGCAAAGAAAAAAATAAGTAACTGAATAGTAGTCAATTTACTACGATTTATAGAGAACAAAGTTTTAGTGTCGTTTATTTTTTTGGAGGCATAGGACCTCTTAAATGAATAATTAATCCATTTAAAAAATTACGCAGAAATTGATCACCACACTCCATATATTTTGGGTGATCTTCACTTCTATATAAAGCTCCTAATTCGCTTTTTGTGATTTTAAAATCTACTAAAGCACAAATTTTAATGATGTCGTCATCCCTAAGTTTTAGAGCCACTCTAATTTTTTTTAAAATGTCATTATTCGATAATCCCATGGTGTAAAATTAGCTTTTTTGATAGAATTAAGCTGAAACAAAAAATAAATTTTAATAATTCTTGTCAATAAACAAAAAAAGTATATTTTTGCGAACCGAAATAAATTTAAAACTAAGAAAAAATGAAAAGAACATTTCAACCATCCAGAAGAAAAAGAAGAAACAAACATGGTTTTATGAGTAGAATGGAATCTGCTAATGGTAGAGCTGTTTTAGCAAGAAGAAGAGCTAAAGGCAGAAAAAAATTAACTGTTTCTGACGAACCAAGACACAAAAAATAAGTGATATACTTTCAATATAATGGAAAAAGGGATGCAATTTGTATCCCTTTTTTTTGAATAAAAATGTAAAAGTTAGGGGTTAGTAGTTAGGGGTTAGTAGTTAGTAGTTTTCTGCGAAAATCAGCGAAATCTGCGGGAGAAAAAGGTGTGAATTTGATTAGGTGTTAATAATAACTTAAACCTTTAACCTAAAACCTTTAACCTAAAACCTTTAACCTAAAACCTTTAACTTCAAACCTTAAACTTCAAACCTTAAACTTCAAACCTTAAACTTCAAACCTAAAACCTTAAAAATATGCCAAAAGATAACTCCATCAAACACATATTAATAATAGGAAGTGGTCCTATTGTAATTGGACAAGCTTGCGAATTTGATTATGCAGGCTCACAAGCAGCACGTTCATTGCGTGATGAAGGAATAGAAGTAACGCTCATCAACTCCAATCCAGCAACGATAATGACCGATAAAGTGGTGGCTGATAATGTTTATTTAAAACCTCTAACTACTGATTCTATTGAAGAAATCTTAGAGAAACACAATATTGATGCAGTGTTGCCAACCATGGGCGGACAAACAGCTCTTAACCTTTGTATAGAATGTAATGAAATTGGGCTTTGGGAAAAACACAATGTGCGTATGATAGGTGTTGACATTGCTGCCATTGAAATTACAGAAAACAGAGAATCATTTCGATTGTTGATGGAAAAAATAGGAGTTCCAATGGCTCCACAAACAACAGCAAAATCATTTTTAGAAGGAAAGGAAGTTGCTCAAGAATATGGCTATCCTCTTTGTATCAGAGCTTCTTACACCTTAGGAGGAGCAGGAGCTGCAGTAGTTTACAACGAAAAAGAATTTGATGAATTATTAAATCAAGGATTACATATTTCCCCCATCCATGAGGTGATGATAGACAAAGCCTTGATGGGTTGGAAGGAATTTGAACTGGAGTTATTGAGAGATAAAGATGACAATGTAGTGATTATTTGCTCCATAGAAAATTTTGACCCTATGGGTATTCATACTGGAGATTCTATTACAGTAGCTCCAGCAATGACCTTATCTGATACAACTTTTCAGAAAATGAGAGATATGGCAATAAAAATGATGCGTTCCATAGGCGATTTTGCCGGAGGTTGCAATGTTCAATTTGCCGTTAGTCCAGATGAAAAAGAAGATATTATTGCCATAGAAATAAATCCACGAGTATCACGTTCATCAGCATTAGCATCAAAAGCAACTGGTTATCCAATTGCAAAAATAGCTTCTAAATTAGCCATAGGTTACAATTTAACAGAATTAGACAATCAAATAACAAAATCAACATCAGCTTATTTTGAACCTGCATTGGATTATGTTATTGTAAAAATTCCTCGATGGAATTTCGATAAATTTAAAGGTGCAGACAGAACCTTAGGGCTACAAATGAAATCGGTTGGTGAAGTAATGGGCATTGGACGTTCATTTCAAGAAGCCTTGCAAAAAGCCTGTCAGAGCTTAGAAATTAACCGAAATGGTTTAGGTGCAGATGGAAAAGAATTAACCAATCAAGATGTTGTATTAAAAAGTTTAGAATTTCCGAGTTGGGATAGGTTATTTCACATTTATGATGCAATTAAAATGGGTATTCCATTTAAAACTATTTCCGAAAAAACAAAAATAGACCTTTGGTTTCTAAAACAAATTGAAGATTTTGTGAAACTCGAAAAAAGAGTAGAAGCCTATAAAATTGATACCATCCCTAAAGATTTATTGTATGAAGCCAAGCAAAAAGGCTATGCCGACAGGCAAGTGGCTCATTTGCTAAGATGTTTAGAAAGTGAGGTTTATGCAAAAAGAACAGAAATGAACATCAATAGGGTTTATAAATTAGTAGATACGTGTGCAGCCGAATTTCCCGCTCAAACACCTTATTACTACTCTACTTTTGAAGATGAAAATGAATCCGTTGTTACCGATAAGAAAAAAGTGGTTGTTTTGGGGTCTGGTCCAAACAGAATTGGACAAGGAATTGAGTTCGATTACAGTTGTGTGCATGGCGTGTTGGCTGCTAAAGAAATGGGCTACGAAACCATTATGATTAATTGCAATCCCGAAACCGTTTCAACCGATTTTGATACTGCCGATAAATTATATTTTGAACCCGTTTTTTGGGAACATATTTATGATATTATTAAGCACGAAAAACCCGAAGGCGTAATCGTTCAGTTAGGTGGTCAAACTGCACTAAAACTAGCTGAAAAACTCGAAAAATATGGGATTAAAATTATAGGAACTTCTTTTGAAGCCTTAGATATTGCTGAAGATAGAGGTCGGTTTTCTAATGTGCTTAAAGAACTTAAAATTCCTTACCCCGAATTTGGTGTGGTAGAAAGTGCTGAACAAGCCATTCAATTATCCAAAACATTAGGATTTCCCCTACTCGTTCGTCCATCTTACGTATTGGGCGGACAAAAAATGAAAATTGTAATTAACGAAGAAGATTTAGAGCATCATGTAGTAAATATTTTAAAAGCAATGCCTAACAATCAAATTTTGTTAGACCACTTTTTAGGTGGAGCCATCGAAGCCGAAGCCGATGCCATTTGCGATGGTAAAGATGTGTATATTATTGGGGTAATGCAACATATAGAACCCGCAGGTATCCATTCTGGCGATTCGTATGCGGTGCTTCCTCCTTATAATTTAGGCGATTTAATTATTACACAAATTGAAGATATTACAAAAAAAATTGCAGTAGCCTTAAAAACAGTTGGATTAATCAATATTCAGTTTGCCATTAAAGATGATGTGGTGTATGTAATTGAAGCCAATCCAAGAGCTTCCCGAACGGTTCCATTTATTGCAAAAGCGTATGATGAGCCTTATGTAAATTATGCAACTAAAGTGATGTTAGGAGCAAAAATAAAAGATTTCAAGTTCAATCCAAAAAAACAAGGATATGCAATAAAAATCCCTGTGTTTTCGTTCAACAAATTTCCTAATGTAAATAAAGAATTAGGTCCAGAAATGAAATCAACAGGCGAAGCAATTCGTTTTATAGCCGATTTAAAAGATAAATTCTTTAGAGATATTTATGCCGAACGAAACTTGTATTTGAGTAAGTAATGTGTAAATGTGTGAATTAAAAAATCTGCGAGAATCTGCGAACCGAGCTTGCGAGCTCAACGAAGTTAAATCTGCGGGAAAAAAATGTGCAAATTTGAAGACTGAAGACTGTGAACTTTATAAAATAAACTCCTAAACTAAATAAATGCAACTTTTACGCACCATATTAATAATACTACTTTTCTATTATGGATTTAAGTTTCTCTTTAAAGTAGTAGTTCCATTTTTATTAACTCGATGGATTAATAAAAAAGCACAACAATTCCAGCAGCAAAATCAGTTTACAGATGCCGAAAAAGCAAAAGAATTTGCTAAACAAAAAGAAGGTGAAGTAAAAATTAAAACTACAAAAACCAATAAACCCGAAACAGATGGAATTGGTGATTATGTGGATTACGAAGATGTAAAAGATGATTAATCAAAGTAATTTATTTTTCAAATATTTACTACTATTTTTAGTAGTATTATTCATTAATGCTTGTTCATTTTCTCAAAAAAAATCGCACAAATTATTCAAGGAGAATGAAAATAAAATATTTGATGCGATAATTGTACCTGGTGTTCCATTTGAGAATAATAATTGGAGCAGAACCATGAAAGCTCGTGTTTATTGATCTAAATACTTGTATGACAAAGGAATTACCAAAAATGTAATCTATTCAGGTTCGGCAGTTTATTCTCCTTATTATGAAGCAGAAATAATGGCATTATATGCACAAACCATTGGAATTCCAAAGGAAAATATTTTTGCAGAAACAAAGGCAGAACATTCTACCGAAAATGTCTATTATTCCTATAAAAAAGCGAAAAATTTAGGTTTTGAAAAAATTGCACTTGCTACAGACCCTTTCCAGTCAAAAATGGTAAAATCATTTATTACCAAAAAAATGAAAGCACCCATAGCAATAATCCCAATGGTTTATGATTCTTTAAAAACAATAGAATCAATAATGATAGACCCTCAAATTGATGCTCAAATTTTGTTTCAATTATAGAAAGAGAAAGTTTTCGCAAAAGACTTAGAGGAACTAGAGGTCTGAACATTGATACGTTGGCTTATTGATAAAAAAAATTTAATTATTGATAACAAATTTTTTTAACTTCTGTAACTTTTCATATCGATGAACGTCCTATTTAAAAGTTAATAAATAAGTGTAGAGAAAAAGCGAATGACGTCATCTGAATACAACATAATCATTGATAATTATGCGGATAATCTTTTTCGGTTTGTATTGAAAAATATAAAAAATGAAGATGATGCAAAAGACATTGTGCAAGAATCATTCTTAAAAGTGTGGCTTAAAAAAGAAGAAATTAACTTTTTAAAAGCCAATTCATATCTTTTTTCTACAGCTTACCATCAAACCATAGATTATATTCGGAAAAGTAAGATTCAACTAACCGCAAATGAAGAGCTAAGTCATCAATCATGGATGTATGAGCAACAACCTGCTGATATACAGGAAGTCCTTCATGCAGCATTAGAAAAACTACCCCCTATTCAAAAAGCTGTGATTTTATTAAGAGATTATGAGGGTTATAACTATTTAGAAATTGCTGAGATTACAAAATTATCTGAAGCTCAAGTAAAAGTATATATTTTTAGAGGAAGAACTTTTTTGAAAAATTATTTAGGAAGTATAGAAGCTGTATTATGAACACGATAAACATACATAACTACGAAGCTTATTTGTTAGATTATTTAGAAAATAATTTATCAGATAATCAACAAATAGAGTTGTTGGTGTTTTTAGAAAATCACCCTGAATTAAATATTGATTTAAACGATTTAAGCAACAACACATTAGTTTGTGATGATTCAATTGTATTTGAAGACAAAAACAAGCTGAAACAAATTGCAATTGAAAACTTAATGATTGCTGAAATGGAAGGCGTTAATTCAGAAAAAAATCAACAAGAATTAAAATTGTTTTTAGACGAACAACCCGCTTTACAAAAAGACTTTGATTTATATAAAAAGACTATTTTAATTCCATCAAAAATTATTTTTTCAGACAAAGAAAGTTTGAGAAAAGAAAAGCCAACACGTTTAATTTATTGGTGGATGTCTTCTGCTGCAGCCATAATTCTAGCCCTTTTCATACTTAAAATTTTTAGTACTTCTGAAATTAATAACACAGAACAGTTAGTTGAAGCAGTGGTTAAAGATTCAATACCAAATAAAACAACAGAAATTTCACCATCTAATAGTGCTTATGAAAGCAATCAAACAACAGAAGTTGCTACCACAACTTTAACAAATGAAAAAAAAGAAAAACAACAAATAAATCCTCAAGAAAAAAAATCTTTTGTTGTTGCAAAAGAATTACCTTTAGAGGAAATGTTACTTAAAAATGATACTGCCATTATTGATTCAACTAATAAGAAATTTATAATAATAGAACCATACCTAGAAGAATACAATTTAGAAAACTTAATTACCATTGAACCAATTGACCAAGAAACATTAACAGAAATAAAACAAGTTAAGCCAACCAAAAATGAAGCATCCTTATTTTTGGTTTTAGCTGAAAAAATTGCTGGAAAAAAAACCACTTTTGCAAAGCAAACAGATGAAAAAGGTAATTTACAAGCACTTCAAATTGGTGCATTTTCTTATGCAAGAAAATAGTAATTATTTTTTATGTAACTCTTTAAACCCACAAGCGTCCCATTATAAAACACAAAAACTAAATTAAAAATTTATGAAAAAAATTGCATTATTTTTTATCGCAGTGCTTACGTACTTTAATTCATCAGCACAAATAACTAGAAAATTAGAATCATTTAATTCAATTAAAGTTGCCTCCGCTTTTAAAGTTGAACTAGTAAAAGGAAACGACAATGAAGTTGAAATAATAGGTGTTCCTGAACAGTTTTTGGAAAATGTGGTAACTGAAGTGAGAAACAACCGCTTGTCAATTTATGCTAAAAATCGTATAAAAGCTGATGCCGAAATGAAAATTATTGTAACTTTTATTGATTTAGAAGAAATTAATATTAGTGGAGCGGCAACAATTAGAAACAACACGCCAATTATGTTTAACAAGATGAATATAAAATCAAGTGGAGCATCAACAATTAAGTTAGATGCAGATTTTACAGACCTCATAATTGATGTGTCAGGATCAAGTGATTTAAAATTAAAAGGAAATGCCACATCATACAATTTAAAAGGTTCAGGAGCATCGTCAATAAAAAATGGAGAACTATTTTCTGAGACAGTAGAAATTGATTTATCTGGAGCTTCAACAGCAATAGTTTATGTTACTAAAAATATATCAGGAGAAGTTTCGGGTGCCTCAGATTTAAAAATTGTAGGAAATCCAGAAAGTAGTAACATTCAAAAAAGTGGTGCTGCTGATGTTAAGGGAGTTAAAGTTAGTTTTAAAACAACTAATAATTATGAAAACACTATTAATGAAAGTGATACTACAAGGTTTAAATGGAAAAACAATACATTTTTAATTATAGGCGATACAGATTCTATTTCTAAAAAACAAAAACTTCGTTATAATCATTGGGCAGGTTTCGATTTGGGAATTAACGGCTTTTTAAATTCATCAGGAAGTGCTGATTTGAGTAATACACCAGAAACATTTCAAAATACCCCACAAGATGTTACTCAATTTATGGAATTGCGATTACAAAAATCATGGTCGGTAAACTTAAATTTTTATGAGCAATACATCCCAATTAGTAAACATCACGTTGGATTGGTAATGGGTTTGGGTTTTGAATGGAATAACTATGAACTTCGCCATAACGTGAGATTAACTTCAAAAGGAGGCGAATATGTGTTCGACAATGTTAATGATTTCAATAAAAACTATACTTGGGGAGAAATAGACACACTTAGAGATTATTCCAAAAACAGATTCAAAACATTTTTTATCAATGCACCTCTTTTGTTTGAATTAAACTCAGGAAACAATAAAAACAAATCATTTCATATTTCAACAGGAGCTATTTTTGGATTTAATTTGCAAACAAAAATGAAATATAAATATAAAGTAGAAGGAGATTCTAAAAAGGAAAAAGACAAACAAGATTTCAATACCAATCCTTTTAGAGTAAGTCTAACCGCTCGTGTAGGTTATGGAAGATTTAATGTATTTGCTAGTTATTCATTAACTCCATTGTTTGAAAATAACAAAGGACCAGAATTATATCCTTTTTCGGTTGGAGTAACTCTAGTAAGTTTTTAAACGGAGAAAACAACAAGGCACATAAAACTTAGCTGTCTTTAACTCAAACGCACAGAAAGGAAAATTTTGTGAGGTATCAAAAGGAGTCGGATAATCGATATAAAAACTCTCTATTAATTTAAAATGTTGGTTAAAAGTAGTGGTAAGACTTTCTTAGAATATTGCTGAATTTTCTTAAAAATACAACATACTTGATTAGTTTCACTACGTTGTTCCCTATTTTCATTCTTTTTCTTACGAAATGGAGCGTAGCGAAATGAAGTAAGAAAAAGAATGAAACCTTGTTTATATTTGTTAATCTAAAAAACAAAAATATGC
>JAHYJH010000015.1 GCA_019429185.1 Vicingaceae bacterium | reverse complement strand
AGAAAAGTGGTTTGAACTCGAACCTAAAATTTTTAAGGAAAAGCCAGCAGTGTTTAAAGAAAAAATACTACTTTTGAAGAGTAATAGTAAACAAGACTTTAAGGAACAACCTTGTGAAACTTAACACTTAGATATTGAAACTGATATTAACCAACCACTTCCTATTGAAAACGAAATTTTTGACACAGTAATTTTATCCGATGTTTTGAAACATATCAGAAAACCTGAAGAATTGATTGCGGAAATCCACAGAATAATGAAGCCTAATGGGAAATTTATGTTGAATGTTCCTTTTTTCTATTGGTTACATGAGTAACCTTTTGATTATTTTAGATACACTAAATTTGCCCTTCAATCGATGTTAGAAGATGCCGGTTTTAAAGTACTAAAACTTGAACCTATGGGTGGAGTGCCGGAAATAATGACCGATATTTTTTGTAAAAATGCGTTAGCTGTTCCTGTTATAGGGAAACCTATCGTTTTATTAAGTCAGTTTATTACCCGTTTATTTTTAAAAACAGGTATTGGTAAAAAAGTTTCTAAAAAAACTGCTGAAAAATTTCCTTTGGGTTATTTTGTGGTGGTGGAAAAGTAATAATTTACTCAACTAATAAAGCCATCCAATTTATCCACTTTATTATCTGGGCAGAAAACAAAATTTCTATTATAAGTATCTTTTTTCACTTCATTTAAAGAAGAAATCAAGTTTAATTTCTTTGTTGCCTCAATGTAATGATACAATTTATAATCTGTCATTTTATCAATACACTCTTGAACCTCTTTTTCAATTACATCATAAACTTCACAAATAATTATAGGTTGAAATTTATTAATCACATCTAAACTACTTTGTAAAATAAGATGTTCAGTACACTCTGTATCTAGTTTAATTAAATCAATCTGTTTAATTTCGTTGTCTTTTATAACACTTTGTAATGTAGTTACATCAACTAAATATGAAGAAGATTTTATTAATCCAAATTTATTCTGAAGACTATTCGATCCATTCAAATTATGTTTCAACCATGGATATTTTTTATTAATCACATCATAAAACTCAAGTCGTCCATCTATATTTGAAACAGCTTTATTTATTACTGTAACATTTTTTAATTTATTTTCTTTTACATTTTTATTCAAATAATGAAGAGGTCCTACAGAAGGTTCAAAAGCAAATATTTTTACGGAAGGATTAATTTTTTCTCCTAAAACAGAAAAATATCCAATATTAGCCCCTATATCAAAAAAAACATTTGATTGCTTAATTAAATATTCAAAAAGGGTTGTAAATTCGTAATTTTTAGCCCCATTATAAAAAATTTCCTTTGATACATAACACGTCTGATTAGTATGAAGAAATAATATATGTTTTTTATAACTTACTTTTAACTTTCCACTAACAGAAATAACTATCGGCTTTAACAACAACTTACCACTCATTTTAAAAAAGTTTCTTAAAATGAAATTAATAGTAGGTTGATATATTATTTTATAAATTAGTTTCATGAGAATTTGCATTAAAACAATGAAGATATTTACTATTTATCGTTATTATCAGAAATCAATTTGTTAACTAAATTCACTAACTTCTCTCTTTCTGTTGGAGGATATCTATCTATAATTCGCTCTCTCGCTTTTAACCCAAGATTTTTTCTTTCAGAAGATAACGCCTGTAATATTAATTTTTCTAATTCATTTTCATCTCTCTTTTTAAGTATATAACCAGTGTTTCCTATTATCTCTGGAATAGCAGCAACATTAGACCCAATAGGTATGCATTCACAAAGCATTGCTTCACAAATTGCACTAGGAAATCCCTCGCAAATTGACAGTTGAAAATAAAATTCATGTGAACTATAGTAATCTTTTAATTCCTCATATGGAACAAAAGGTATTAAAGTTACATTAGGTGGAACACTAGGATACTTCATTTTTGAGGTGCTTCCAACAACTGTGAAAGTACAAGTTGGAAATCGTTTTGCCATTTCAAATATTAAATCAACACCTTTTCGATAAAAATTGGGTGCATTCATTTGACCAACGGTAATAAAAGAATTAATATTTCTATCTTTTGTTTTTAAAAATTGGGTTGAATTATAACCGTAACAAATTGTAGTATGAGGAGTTTTCACTTCAGGACAAAAATATTTATACCCTTGTTTTGGATAATCTTTATCTGTATAAGTATAGTCTGATAAAACTAAACTTTCATGAACAGGAGAAAGATGCTTGGATAGCATTAATGACCATTTTGTAAACAACCCTAAAAGATGTCTGTTAAAATTACCATAATTTATTGATGGAAAAGAAACACATTCAGTTCCTCCAAGTATTGTTAGTGATGTTTTTTTTGTAATAATCGCAAATAAATTTGGCAAAAAAGAGTGATATCCTGCAAATTGACTTATTACTATTGAAGTTTCTCGTATATTAAAAAGTATAAAGAAAAACTGCTTTATAAAGACAAAAGGAGTTAAAATCTTTTTTGAAGGTCGAAACGAAAATGTCTTAATTTCAAAGTGTTTTGATAATAATGAAATATCATTTCTTACAAAAGAAATAGATACCGTATGAAAATATAAGATTTTAGGTTTCAATTAATATGTAGGTTCTGAAAAATACAAACTTATTTAAACTATATAGTTTATAGCTTAAATTAACTGCTGTCAAAGATAAAACTTTATATCTAAATTTAAGTAAAAATCTTTCTAATATAGTTGAACTCACCAGCTTCACATTTATTAAATAATCCTTGCCCATTTCATTTGTAAATGTACATTTGTAAATGACTATAAAGTTAGATAATTTAGAATACTAGAATTTAAGTTTCACTCAATTACATATTTAATTAAACATTAAAAAACAAAAAAGGAATAAAAATTTATATTTTTACAATATGTTAGTAGGAAGAGGACTTATAGCAAGTGCGTTTAACCATTATTCAGATGATTCTAAAGTTGTAGTATTTGCTTCTGGCGTTTCTAATTCGGGAGAATCTAATGCTGCGGAATTTGAAAGGGAATTTAAACTTCTTCAACAATATGTTTCTAGTAATTCAAAACTAATCTATTTTAGTACTTGTAGCGTAATGGATGAAAGCTTAAAAGAGTCTGCATATATTCGTCATAAACTTTCCGTTGAAAAATATATTTCTGAAAATTTTTATTCTTTCATCATCTTTCGTTTACCTATAGTAGTTGGAAACAATGTTAACCCTTTCACGCTGACTAATTTTTTATTCAATAAAATAAAAAACAGCGAGAAATTTACTTTATTTGATAAAGCCCATCGTTATTTAATAGATATTGATGATTTGGGTTTTATACTTTCTAATATGATCGATTCAGGAGAATTTGATAACCAAATATTAGATATTTGCTTTAATAACAGAATAAGTATACTTGAACTTGTCTCTATTTTTGAGAAGATAATTAATAAAAAAGCACTTTACACTATAAGAGAAAGTGGAGGATGTTACACTCCTAATAATATTAAATTTACAAACTATTTAAAGGAGATAAATTTTCAAGTTCAACCTACTTACAACAGTAATCTCATAGAAAAATATTACTCCAATCGTTAAGCATTTTTTGTTATACTCCACTTTCAATTCTCACTTCTTCCTAATGGTATTAGGAAGAAATTTATTTACCATTAAATTAATATCATCTGATATGTTGAAAAAATAAACAGGTAAGAAATACAAGCCTATAAACAATATTGATTTTATTATAATTTCTAATAGTTTGGAATCAAAATTTATAGGCATATAAAAAACAATTACCCCTGCTAAAAACCCTAAAAGCAACATAAAAAAAGTTGCCCAACTATATGGTTGCATTTTCAATTTTTGCCAGATGTAAATAAACACAATAACATTAAATACTAAAAAAACAATTGTAGTTCCTATAGCTGCACCATAAATCCCATAAATAGGTATTAAAATTAGGTTGGTAATTACCACTAATGTTAGTAAAAGAATTGCTAATATGGCTTCTGCTCGGTAAAAACGAGTAACAGTAAGTATAACTAAGTTTAATCCCGAAGCCATATCAAAAATACGAGCTAAACCTAACGTCAGTATAATATATTTTGCTTGAATAAACTCAGGTTTCATTAATGCTAATAAATTATCAATATTTATAGCTAAACAGCCTAAAAGCAACATTCCCAGAAAAGCCAATATTACAGAGCTTTTTTTATAAAAATCAGCTATGTTTTGTAAGTTTTTATGTTTCCAATCATACGCCACAATAGGAGCAGAAATTCTAGATAACGCATTGGCTGGAATATATATAATGGATACTATATAGGTAGCAATAGCATAAATACCCACGCTTTCTAGTTTGTTTTCAGGTAAAAGTGCTCCTATCATTAATAAATCTACATTTATAACCAAAATCAACGTAACTCCGCTTAAAATGGAATACGTACCATAATTCAATAATGGTTTTAATATTCTTTTTTTATAAAAATTTGGATTAGTATCAAAAACCAATTCACCGCTCTTTATCAATTCAAGCACACAAAGTGCTGCGGTTAAAAAATAACCCATCATGAAAATTAGCATGAATTGAAAGAAAGTGCAGAAACCATAATAGTAAAAAAGTATAGTTACAAGCCAATAAATTCGAATAATCACATTTCTCAAGAGGTTCGTAAACACTGTTTTGCGAAGTGCTTGTAAAAAAGATTCAAACACCAAAAAAAGTAAAAACCCCAATGTTACCAATGGTATCCAACTATAATAATTGCTAAAAAGGGCAGAATCATCACTATAAAACTGAATAATAGTAGGTTTAAAAATTAAATAGATAGAAGTAACTACGATGAATCCTGCACTAGAAATGATTAATAAAAGTAACAGAATACCATTATTTTTATGCGGTTCTGTTCTGAAAATAGGAAAAAACTTAATGGCAATACGATGTACTCCAAATGAAGAAAGCTGAGCCATTGTTGTTGCTAACGAAAGTACCAAACGAGTTAGCCCAAACTCTTCTTGTGAAAGAAATAAAGGAAATAGAATAACTACATTAACAAACCCTATAATTATTCCGAGATAATTAACAATGGTGTTCAGTAAGGCTTGTCGTTGTATGATTCCCAAATGTTTAAAGAAATTAGAAATTAGTCATTAGAAATTAGTCATTAGAAATTAGTCATTAGAAATTAGTCATTAGAAATTAGTCATTAGAAATTAGTCATTAGAAATTAGTCATTAGAAATTAGTCATTAGAAATTAGTCATTAGAAATTAGATTCATCACTTCATTTTTCTATTCCTCATACTTCGGAACGAAAAATTTTGTTCAGAATGACACTAATCACTAACACCTCATTCCCCATTTAATTATGCTACTTTCAACTTATTGCTAATTTTAGATTTTTCAAATTTATTTTTAGCATAGTTTAAGGTTATTTTTAATTCTTTAACATCCTGCTGTGAAGGTAGTTCAAACATAGCATCTAACATAATTGCCTCGCAAATAGAACGCAACCCTCTAGCTCCCAACTGAAATTCCATAGATTTATCTACTATAAAATCTAATGCCGCTTTATCAAACGAAAGTTTTATGTTATCCAGCTCAAAAAGTCTTACATATTGCTTAATGATTGCATTTTTGGGTTCAGTTAATATTCTTCTTAAAGCAGGTTTGCTTAATGGATCTAAATAACTCAACACGGGTAATCTTCCTATTAATTCAGGTATTAAACCAAAAGATTTTATATCCAATGGCGTAATGTATTGCAATAAATTATCTTCATCAACTTGTTCTTGCTCTATATTTTTATAACCAATAACGTGTGTTTTTAATCTTCTGGCTATTTTTAATTTTATGCCATCAAAAGCACCACCACAAATAAAAAGAATGTTTTTAGTTTCTACAGAAATCATTTTTTGTTCCGGGTGTTTTCTTCCACCTTGAGGTGGTACGTTTACAGCAGAACCTTCTAATAATTTCAACAGTGCTTGTTGAACTCCTTCTCCACTCACATCTCTGGTTATGGAAGGATTATCACTTTTTCTTGCAATTTTATCAATTTCATCAATAAAAACTATACCTCTTTGTGCTGCTTCCACATCATAATCGGCTGCTTGAAGCAAACGAGATAAAATACTTTCAACATCTTCTCCAACGTAACCTGCTTCTGTTAAAATGGTAGCATCAGCAATACAAAATGGAACTTTCAATATTTTAGCAATTGTTTTAGCCAACAATGTTTTTCCAGTTCCGGTTTCCCCTACTAAAAGTATGTTTGATTTTTCAATATCAACATCATCGTTGGATTTAATTCCTTGTTGAGTTAATCTTTTATAATGGTTATAAACTGCAACTGAAAGTACTTTTTTAGCACTATCTTGTTCAATAACATACTCATCAAGATGACTTTTTATTTCTGCTGGTTTTAAAAGTACCAATTGATTGGCTAACTCTTTAGCTGTTTTTCCAACAGTTTCTTCCTTAACAATATGTTGTGCTTGTGCTATACAATGGTTACAGATATGTCCTGAAACACCTGCTATCATTACATCAACTTCGTTTTTAGATCTGCTACAAAAAGAACATTTAACTTGTTTATTTTCCATAATATTTATGTTTTTTATTAAAGTACATTCATTTTACGACCAACATCTTGCATACTATTTACAATGTTAGCAATAAAATTATCAAATAAATATCTTGAATCATGTGGACCTGGTGATGATTCAGGATGGTACTGAACAGAAAATACATTTTTATTTTTAAACTTGATGCCTGCTACGGTATTATCATTCAAATGCTTGTGTGTTAATTCTACCTCAGTATTATTTTGAACATCATCAAAATTAACGACAAAACCATGATTTTGAGAAGTAATTTCTCCTTTTCCTGTTTCTAAATTCAACACAGGATGATTGCAACCTCTATGTCCATTGTGCATTTTGGAAGTTGAAAGTCCTGCTGATAATGCCAAAATTTGATGTCCTAAACAGATTCCAAATACAGGTAAATTGGAATTTACAATTTGTTGAACTAATTCAATTTGAGGTTTCATTACAGAAGGATCTCCTGGTCCATTAGATAGCATAAAACCGTTTGGTTTCCATTGCATCATTTCATCCAAAGTTGCGTCCATAGGAAACACTTTTAAATAACAATCCCTCTCTGCCAAACATCTTAATATGTTTTTCTTCACACCCAAATCTAAAACAGCTACTTTATATTTAGCATTTTCATTTCCAAAAAAATAAGATTTTTTTGTGCAAACTTTTGAAGATAATTCCAACCCTTCCATAGATGGAACTTTGGTTAATTGTTGTTTTAATGCTTCAATGTTATCAGTTTCAGAAGAAATGATAGCATTCATTGCTCCTTTATTTCTAATATGACGCACAATAGCTCTGGTATCAACATCAGAAATAGCAACTATTTTATTTTCCTTAAAATAAGTATCAATGGATTTATCAGCTCTAGCTCTAGAAAACATATCAGAAAATTTTTTACAAACTAAACCTGCAATTTTAATTCCATCAGATTCTACTTCTTCATTAGTAATTCCATAATTACCTACATGAGAAGTTGTTGCAACTAAAATCTGACCATAATAGGATGGGTCTGTAAAAATTTCTTGATAGCCTGTCATTCCTGTATTAAAACAAATTTCTCCGGTTGTTGTTCCTTTATAACCTGCGTGCTTACCATAAAAAACAGTACCATCTTCGAGTAGTAATATTGCTTTGTCTTCCATAAAATTGTAAAAAAAAGGATAGTGTAAAATTACACTATCCTTTTCTGTTTTTATAATGATTTAACATCAATTCTTAATCTTTTTTCTCTTCTTCTGTATCTTCATTCGTTGATTCATCGTTAGAATTTGCTGCTTCCTGAGTATCTTCAGTATCTTCAGCTTTTGGTTCTTCAACCTTGGCATCTTCAACTATAATTGTTTCCTCAGCTTTCGGCTCTTCCACCACTACTACATCTTCAACTTTTGTTTCTACAACTTTTTCAGCTTTTGGTTCTTCTACCACTGCAACATCTTCCACTTTTGTTTCAACAGCAGAAACTATTTTTTCATCTGTTTTTTTAGACCCACCTCTTCTTCGTTTTGAAGTAGCTTTCTTAGATTTACTGTCTTTCAACATATTTTCATTGTAATCTACTAGCTCAATAAAACACATTTGTGCATTATCACCTAATCTGAAACCTGTTTTAAGAATACGGGTATATCCTCCTGGTCTATCCATAACTTTAGTTGAAACTTCTCTAAAAAGTTCTGTTACAGATTCTTTGCTTTTTAAATAACTAAAAACAGTTCTTCTAGAATGGGTTGAATCAGTCTTAGATTTTGTAATAAGCGGTTCAATGTATTTTTGTAACGCTTTTGCTTTTGCAACTGTTGTGTTAATTCTTTTATGTTCAATAAGAGAACAAGCCATATTTGCCAACATAGCTTTTCTATGTGGTGCTTGTCTGCTTAAGTGGTTTACTTTTTTTCCGTGTCTCATGGTTATTACTCCTTATCTAATTTATAGGCAGCAACATTCATCCCGAATGTTAATCCTTTGCTTTCAACTAATTCATCTAATTCGGTTAATGATTTTTTTCCGAAATTTCTGAACTTTAACAAATCATTTTTATTGAACGATACTAAATCTCCTAATGTGTCAACATCGGCAGCTTTCAAACAGTTAAGAGCTCTTACGGATAAATCCATATCAACTAACTTAGTTTTAAGCAACTGTCTCATGTGTAATGAATCTTCATCAAACTCTTCTGCTGAAGAACTTTCTGGTGAATCCAATGTAATTCGTTCATCAGAAAACAACATGAAGTGATAAATCAACACTTTTGCAGCTTCTTTCAAAGCATCTTTAGGATGAATTGAACCATCTGTTGCTATTTCAAAAACTAATTTTTCGTAATCCGTTTTTTGACCAACCCTAAAGTTTTCAATCGTATATTTTACATTCCTGATTGGAGTGTGTATAGAGTCAATAGCTATAACTCCGATATTAGCATCATTTGGTTTGTTTTCTTCCGAAGGGATGTATCCTCTTCCTTTATTAATTGTTATTTCTAATTGAATTTTAACTGATTTTTCCATGTGAGCTATCACTAAATCAGTATTTAATACTTGAAAAGCCGAAGTAAATTTACCTAAATCACCAGCAGTTAACATATCTTGACCGCTAATGTTTACGATTACTTTTTCATTATCTATATCTTCAATTTGTTGTTTAAAACGTACTTGTTTTAAATTAAGGATAATTTGAGACACATCTTCTACAACACCTTTAATTGCTGAAAATTCGTGGTCAACACCCTCAATCTTTACTGTTGTAATTGCATAACCTTGAAGCGAGTTTAATAAAACTCTTCTAAGTGCATTACCGACAGTTATACCATAACCTGGCTCTAAAGGTCTGAATTCAAACGAACCAAAAAAGTCGTCAGAACTATTCATAATTACTTTATCAGGTTTTTGGAGATCTAAAATTGCCATAATTTTATATATTTAAAGTTTATTTAGAGTAAAGCTCTACGATTAATTGTTCTTTGATATTTTCAGGAATTTGCTGGCGTTCTGGTAAATTAATAATTGTTCCAGACATCAATGCTCCATCCCAACTTAACCATTCATGTTTGTTAACAGATCTTGTAGCTAATGATGAAGATATCGCTTCTAACGATTTAGATTTTTCTCTAACACCAATAACATCTCCTACATTTAATGTATAGGAAGGAATATTAACTATTTTTCCATTCACGGTAATATGTCTGTGACTTACTAATTGTCTAGCACCACTTCTTGTTGGTGCAACACCTAACCTAAAAACGATGTTATCTAATCTTCTTTCACAGAATTGAAGTAACAACTCACCGGTTATTCCAGTTTTTCTTGAAGCTTTTTCAAAAATATTAGCAAATTGTTTTTCTAATATACCATACGTATATTTTGCTTTTTGCTTTTCTGCTAATTGAATTGCATACTCAGATTGTTTACCTCTTCTTTTGTTTGGACCATGTTGTCCAGGAGGATAATTCTTTTTTTCTAATACCTTATCAGGACCAAAAATTGGTTCTCTAAATTTTCTAGAGATTTTTGACTTGGGACCTATGTATCTTGCCATTTTTTTTGAGTTTAAAAAGAATTAATTATGAATTAAGGTCACTATCCTTCGACAACTAATTCTTCGATTGTTTATTTATTATTTTTAATTTATTATTATACTCTTCTTCTTTTTGGAGGACGACATCCGTTGTGAGGCAGTGGAGTAACATCTACTATTTCAGTAATTATTATACCGCTATTATGTAATGTTCTAATTGCAGATTCTCTTCCTGCTCCAGGTCCTTTCACATAAACTTTTGCTTTTCTTAATCCATTTTCATAGGCTTCTTTTGCACAATCTGCTGCTGCTAATTGAGCTGCATAAGGCGTGTTCTTTTTGGAGCCTTTGAATCCCATCTTTCCAGCTGATGACCAAGAAATTACTTGTCCATTATTGTTGGTTAAGCTGATAATGATATTATTAAAAGAAGCATGTATATGAGCTTCTCCATAAGCTTCAACATTTACTTTTTTCTTCTTTTTTGCATTTGACTTTGCCATATTTTTTGTCTTTTATAGGCAAGGGGTCATGACCCCTTGTTATTATTATTTAGTAACTTTTTTCTTGTTAGCAACGGTTTTCTTTCTACCTTTTCGTGTTCTTGAATTATTTTTTGTACGTTGACCTCTTAAAGGTAAGCCAGATCTATGTCTAACTCCTCTGTAGCAACCAATATCCATTAATCGTTTAATGTGTAGTTGTACTTCTGAACGTAGAGCCCCTTCAATTTTAAAGTCTTCTGTAATAATTTTTCTTATTTTAGCCAAATCATCATCATCCCAGTCTTGAACTTTTTTATTTTCGTCAATACCAGCTTTATCTAAAATTTGTTTAGAAGATGACCTTCCTATACCAAAGATATAAGTTAATCCAATTACTCCTCTTTTTTGTTTTGGTAAATCAATACCTGCAATCCTTGCCATATTATTATTAAATTTAAGGTTTAAAGAGTTTAACGCTCAAACACCGAACTATAAACTTCGAACTTTTATTATCCTTGTCTTTGTTTGAATTTAGGATTTTTTTTGTTTACAATGTACAAACGTCCTTTTCTTCGAACGATAATACAATCTGCACTTCTTTTTTTTATTGATGCTCTTACTTTCATTGTATGTATTTTTAATTTTATTTGTACCTAAAAGATATCCTTCCTTTACTTAAATCATAAGGAGACATCTCCACTTTTACTTTATCTCCTGGTAAAATTCTAATGTAGTGCATTCTCATTTTACCAGAAATATGAGCCACTATTGTATGTCCGTTTTCAAGCTCCACTCTAAATAGTGCATTTGATAATGCTTCTATTATTGTTCCATCTTGTTCTATCGATGCTTGTTTTGCCATGTATTAGTTACTAATTATTTGTTATTATTAAGTACTTCTTCAATAAATTTGTGCGATGATAGCACATCTGCCTTTCCTTTTCTAATTGCTACATCATGTTCAAAATGTGCTGAAGGTTTTTTATCAGCGGTTACAATTGTCCATCCATCTTTTGCCTCCTTAACATTTCTTACTCCTAAGTTAATCATAGGTTCAATGGCTATAACCATTCCTTCTTTTAACATTAAACCCGTTCCTCTTTTACCAAAATTTGGTACTTGAGGATCTTCATGCAAATCTTTTCCTAATCCGTGTCCTACTAGCTCTCTTACAACTCCATATCCATTTTCTTGAGCTAAGCTTTGAACAGCAAAACCAATATCTCCTAATCTATTCCCTGCTACTGCCATTTCTATTGCATTTGCAAGACATTGTTTAGTTACATCAAGCAATTTTTTAATTTCAGGTTTTACATTACCTACTTCAAAAGTATAAGCAACATCACCATAAAATCCATTTTTCAAAACGCCACAATCAATTGAGATAATATCTCCATCTTTTAATGGTACTTTATTTGGAATCCCATGTACAACGGCTTCATTTAGTGAAGCACACAATGTATTTGGAAAGCCATACATACCTTTAAAGCCAGGTTTTGCATTGTTGTCTAAAATAAATTCTTCAGCCATTTTATCTAACGCTAGTGTCGTTACACCAGGTTTAATCAACTTAGCTACTTCTGCTAAAGTTTTCGCAACAAGTAAAGCGCTTTCTCTTAGTAACTCTATTTCCTCATCAGTCTTGTAAATTACTTTACTCATTCCAAAATCTCCTTTTTAACCTGCCATTCCCATTCGTGATGAACGACCTTTTATTTTTCCTGTTTTCATTAATCCATCATAATGACGCATTAATAAATGACTTTCTATTTGTTGTAAGGTATCTAAAATTACGCCCACCATAATTAACAACGATGTTCCTCCGTAGAAATAAGAAAATGCTTGATTTACTCCTAATATCGCTGCAAATGCAGGTAATATGGCTACCAATCCTAAAAACATAGATCCTGGTAATGTTATTTTTGACATTACTCCATCAATAAAGTCAGCTGTTTTCTTCCCTGGTTTAACGCCTGGGATAAATCCTCCACTTCGCTTCATCTCATCTGCCATATTATTTGGATTAATAGTAACGGCTGTATAAAAATAGGTAAATGCAATAATCATTAAAAAGAACGTAAAGTTATATGCAAATCCATTTGGGTTACTAAATGTGGTAACTATCCAACTTGTTGCATCTGAGTCTCCAAAACCAGCTAAAGTCATTGGAATAAACATAATTGCTTGAGCAAAAATGATAGGCATAACTCCTGCTGCATTTACTTTTAAAGGGATATAATCTCTAACTCCTCCATATTGTTTGTTACCTACTATTCGTTTTGCATATTGTACTGGAATTTTTCTTGTACCTTGAACTAACAAAATAGTAACTAATATAACAACTAACAAAACTGCAACTTCAACAAGAAGGATGATAGGCCCTCCAACTCCACCTATACCAAAACGAGATCCTATTTCAAAAACGAAAGCTGATGGTAAATTAGCTATAATTCCTATCATAATAAGCAATGAAATACCATTTCCAATACCTTTTTCTGTAATTCGTTCTCCTATCCACATCACAAACATAGTTCCTGTTATCAATAACAATACGGTTGAAAACCACCATAGTGGACCCTCGTTTGGAACAACACCTGGATAATTTGCAACTTGTGTTGCTATATAACCTGGAGCTTGAAATCCTGTAATTGCAATTGTAAGTACTCTTGTAATTTGATTAATTTTTCTTCTACCACTTTCTCCTTCTTTTTGTAGGCGTTGGAAGTAAGGAATTGCCATTCCTAACAATTGAATTACAATAGAAGCCGAAATGTATGGCATAATTCCTAAAGCAAAAATGGATGCTCTATTAAAAGCTCCTCCTGCAAAAATATTAATCAAATCCATAATTCCACCACCTGCATTATTAGCATTAGCAGCTTCCAAGACAGTAGAATCAACACCTGGCAAAACAACATAAGAACCTAACCTATAAACCAATAACAACCCTAAAGTTGTTATGATTCTAGCTCTTAAATCCTCAATGCTTAAAATATTTTTTATAGTTTCTATAAACTTTTTCATTCTGTTTTTATAAAATTATAGTTCTTTAGCAGAACCTCCAGCAGCTTCTATTGCAGCTTTAGCTGTTTTAGAATATGCATGAACAGTGATATCTAATTTTGCTTTGAGTTCTCCTCTACCTAAAATTTTAACTAAATCTTTTTTAGCAACCAAGCCATTTTCATTTAAAGTAGTTACATTTATTTCTGTAAGTCCTTTTTCATCAGCTAACATTTGAAGAACATCAAGATTAACTCCTTTATATTCAACTCTATTGATATTAGTAAATCCAAATTTTGGAACTCTTCTTTGAAGTGGCATTTGTCCACCTTCAAATCCAATTTTTCGTTTGTAACCTGATCTAGATTTTGCTCCTTTGTGTCCTCTTGTTGAGGTACCACCTCTTCCAGAGCCTTGTCCTCTTCCGATACGTTTACCTTGTTTGGTTGATCCTTCTGCAGGTTTTAAATTTGATAAGTCCATTTTACTTTATATTATATTTTTCTTAACTTATTTAACTACTTCAACTAAGTGACTCACTTTTGCTATCATTCCAAGAATTTGTGGAGTTGCTTCATGTTCAATCACATTGTTTAATTTTTTTAAGCCTAAAGCTTTTAAAGTTCTTTTTTGACGCTCTGGTCTTTTAATTTGACTTTTAACTTGTTTAATTTTAATCTTTGCCATTTTCTTTAAGTTTAAGGTTTGAGGTTTGAGGTTTAAAGTTATGAAAGCCTCAATCTTTCACCTAATTGCTTTTATATTTATCCGTTAAACACCGTATTCAAATCTACACCTCTATGTTCTGCAACAGTATAAGCATCTCTTAATTGAGCCAATGCATCTAAAGTGGCTTTTACCACATTATGAGGATTTGATGAACCTTTAGATTTAGCTAACACATCAGTAATTCCAACACTTTCAAAAACTGCACGCATCGCACCTCCGGCTATTACTCCAGTTCCGTGTGCTGCAGGTCTAATAAAAACTCTTGCTCCACCAAA
Source organism: Vicingaceae bacterium (assembly GCA_019429185.1). Taxonomy (GTDB): domain Bacteria; phylum Bacteroidota; class Bacteroidia; order Flavobacteriales_E; family Vicingaceae; genus BRH-c54. The sequence continues at coordinate 28,521 of JAHYJH010000015.1, read as the reverse complement.
TTTACCATTTTGTTCGTGAGGTATAGAACCATTAATAATAGGTACTCTAATACAATTTCTTTTTGCAGACTCAATACCTTTAGTAATTGCTTCAGTAACTTCATTCGCTTTTCCTAATCCATGTCCAACAACACCTTTTTCATCTCCAACAACAACTATTGCTGAAAAGCTAAAATTTCTACCCCCTTTAGTTACTTTCGTTACTCTATTAATAGCTACTAATCTGTCTTTTAATTCTGTTTCCGTAGCTCTTACTATTTTATTTTCTGTTTTTGCCATAATATTTTATATATCTAAATCTATCTTATTAGAATTTCAAACCTGCTTCACGTGCTGCATCAGCTAAAGCCTTAACTCTTCCATGATATAAATAACCATTTCTATCAAAAGCAATATTTGTAATTCCTGCTTTCACTGCTTTTTCTGCGATAGCTTTACCAACGATAGTAGCTACTTCTACTTTTGTCCCTTTTGCTTTAACATCTTTATCTCTTGAAGAAGCTGCAACCAAAGTTGTTCCTGATAAATCATTAATTATTTGAGCATAAATTTCTTTATTACTTCTATATACAGACAACCTTGGTTGTTCGTTTGTTCCTTTTACAACTTTTCTAATCCTTCTTTTGATTCTTAGTCGTCTGTCTTTTCTACTTAGTGCCATAACAATTTGTTATTATGATTGATTTAATTATTTTTTTGCAGCTGATTTTCCAGCTTTTCTTCTTAATATTTCTCCAACAAACTTAATACCTTTACCTTTATAAGGCTCTGGTTTTCTAAGTGAGCGAATTTTTGCAGCCACATGACCTATTAATTGTTTGTCATGAGATTCTAATGTAATAATTGGATTTTTACCTCTTTCTGCTTCCGTTGATACTTTCACTTCTTTTGGAATTTCCAAAATAATATTGTGAGAATATCCAACCATTAAATCTAATCGTTGACCCTGTACATTTGCTCTATAACCTACACCAACTAATTCTTGCTGTACTTTAAACCCATTAGAAACTCCTTCAATCATATTAGATATTAATGATCTATATAAGCCATGTTTTGCTTTATGTGCTTTTTGCTCTGTATGACGTAACACATTAACAGTACTCCCTTCAACTTCAACAGTTATCGCTGTATCAATATCTTGTGTTAACTCTCCTTTAGTGCCTTTAACAGTAACTAAACCTTTTTCCACTTTAACTTCAACTCCACTAGGAACAGTTATGGGTGATTTTCCTATTCTTGACATAATTATTAATCTTTAATTTAATATATTAATATATATAACATAAAACTTCTCCACCAACTTTTTCTGTGCGTGCTTCTTTGTCTGTCATCACACCTTTTGATGTTGAAATAATGGCTATACCTAATCCATTTATTACTCTTGGTAATGTTGTAGAATTAGCATATTTTCTTAAACCAGGTTTACTTACTCTAATTAATTTAGAAATAGCTGATATTTTTGTTTGTGGATGATATTTCAATGCAATTTTTATGTTACCTTGAACAATATTATCTTCAAATTTATAATTTAGAATATAACCTTTTTCAAACAAAATTTTTGTCATTTCTTTTTTTAAGTTTGATGCAGGTATATCTACTACTTTGTGCTTAGCACTAACAGCGTTTCTTATTCTTGTTAAGTAATCTGCTACTGAATCTGTCATTATATTTAATTTATTATTATTGTTAAAAGTACACTTTGATTAATCATCAGTTATACTCCTTTAGCTCTTTGTTGTTATTACCAGCTTGCTTTTGTTATTCCTGGAATTAATCCATTTGAAGCCATTTCTCTAAATGTTACCCTTGAAATACCAAATTGTCTCATGTAACCTCTAGGTCTTCCTGTTAATTTACATCTATTATGTAATCTAACTTTAGAAGAGTTTTTTGGTAATTTTTGTAATGCATCCCAATCGCCAGCAGCTTTAAGTGCTGCACGTTTATCTGCATATTTTTCAACCATCGCTTCTCGTTTTCTTTCACGAGCTTTCATTGATTCTTTTGCCATAATCTTTATTATTTCTTAAATGGGAAACCAAATTCTGTTAATAATGCTTTTCCTTCTTCGTTTGTTTTTGCGGTAGTAACAAATGTAATATCCATTCCACTCACATTTTTAATTTTATCTATGTCTATTTCAGGAAAAATAATTTGTTCTTTAATTCCAAGTGTATAATTACCTCTGCCATCAAACCCTTTCGTTTCAATTCCTCTAAAATCTCTAGTTCTTGGAAGAGCAACAGAAATTAATCTATCTAAAAATTCATACATTTTATCTCCTCTTAGTGTAACTTTCGCTCCAATTGGCATTCCTTTTCTAAGTTTGAAATTAGAAATATCCTTTTTAGAATAAGTTGGATTTGCTTTTTGACCAGTAATTTTAGTCATTTCTTCTACTGCAGATTCAACCAATCGTTTGTCTGTAACAGCATCACCAACACCTTGATTAATACAAATTTTTTCAAGTCTAGGCACTTGCATTACTGAAGAGTAAGCGAACTTATCTTTTAAAGAGATAGATATTTCTTCTCTATATTGTTTTTTTAACCTTGGTACATAACTCATGATAATACCTCCCCTGATTTTTTAGCGTATCTTACATTTTTTCCTTCAGCATTCTTTTTTCTTCCAATTCGAGTTGGTGTTCCAGATTTTGGGTCAACAACCATTAAATTTGAAATATGGATAGTTGCTTCTTCTTTCACAATACCTCCATTAGGATTTGCTGCATTTGGTTTTGTATGCTTTGAGATTTTTTTAATTTTATCTCCATCTACTATAACTCTAGATGTTTGTGTAAAAATCTTTTTCACAACACCTTCAGCTCCTTTAGATTCTCCAGCAATTACTTTAACTGAATCTCCTTTTTTTATGTGTAACTTAGTCATAACTTAACTATCTAATTATTTCAATTTATAATACTTCTGGTGCAAGAGAAACTATTTTCATAAAAGATTTTTCTCTTAATTCTCTAGCCACTGGTCCGAAGATACGTGTTCCTCTCATTTCACCAGCATCATTTAGAATTACGGCTGCATTATCATCAAATCTGATATAAGAACCATCCATTCGTCTAATTTCTTTACTAGTTCTAACAATCACAGCTTTATGAACTGCACCTTTTTTAACATTACCTGACGGTAAGGCGTGTTTCACTGAAACAACAATTACATCACCAATAGATGCATATCTTCTTTTTGAGCCACCTAAAACTTTAATACATAAAACTTCTTTGGCACCGCTGTTATCAGCTATTTTTAATCTTGATTCTGCTTGTATCATATTATTTAGCTCTTTCTAGTATTTCTACTAATCTCCAACATTTATTTTTACTTAATGGCTTTGTTTCCATAATTTTAACTGTATCTCCTATGTTACAGTCATTTTTTTCGTCATGAGCCATAAATTTAGTCGATTTTTTAACGAATTTTCCGTAAATCGGATGTTTTACTTTTCGTTCAACAGTAATAACAATGGATTTTTCCATTTTATTACTAACAACTAAACCTATTCTTTCTTTTCTTAAATTTCTATTTTCCATCATTATTTATTATTACGATAGCTTTGCACGTTTTCTTAATTCAGTGTTTAATCTAGCAACTGTTCTTCTCACTTGTTTTATTTGAGAAGGATTTTCAAGAGGAGATACTGCATGAGCCAATTTTATACGTGTTAATGTAGTTTTTTGCTCTTGGAATTTTTCATTCAAATCATCCTGTGAAAGATCTTTTATATCTATTTGTTTCATGTTCATTCTTGTTTTTGGTTATTCAGTATAATCTCTTCTAACCATAAATTTAGTTTTAATGGGCAATTTTTGTGCAGCTAATCTTAACGCTTCTTTTGCTATTTCTAAAGGAACTCCATCTGCTTCAAAAATAATTTTACCAGGTCTAACAGTTGCTACCCATAATTCAGGTGCTCCCTTACCTTTTCCCATCCTTACCTCTGCTGGCTTTTTAGTTACTGGTTTATCTGGAAATACGCGTATCCAAATTTGACCTTCTCTTTTCATATATCTAGTAACGGCAATCCTTGCTGCTTCTATCTGACGTGCTGTCATCCAACACTCTTCTAACGATTTTATAGCAAATGATCCAAACGCAATCTGGGAGCCTCTTTGAGAATTACCCTTCATGTGTCCTTTTTGCATTTTTCTATACTTCGTCTTTTTTGGTTGTAACATGGTATATCTATTTAATCTTCTTAAATTAACTTCATTGAGCTCGCAAGCTCGGTTCTATTTTTTATTTTCGTTTATTATCGTTGCCGCCTCTTGCTCTTTTTGGTCTATCTCCCCCACCTGATTTTCTTTGTTGTTTTCCTTTATCTAAACCAATATTAGGCGATAAATCTCTTTTACCATAAACTTCTCCTTTACAAATCCAAACTTTAACACCCAATCTTCCATAAGTTGTATGTGCTTCAGTTAAAGCATAATCAATATCAGCTCTAAACGTATGTAATGGTGTTCTTCCTTCTTTATAACCTTCGGAACGAGCCATCTCTGCTCCACCTAAACGACCAGAAACCAATACTTTTATTCCTTCTGCACCCATTCTCATTGTTGAAGCAATTGACATTTTTACTGCTCGTCTAAAAGAAACTCTTCCTTCAATTTGTCTTGCTATATTATCAGCTACTAATTTTGCGTCTAACTCAGGTCTTTTTATTTCAAAAATATTAATTTGAATATCTTTATTTGTTATCTTTTTTAACTCTTCTCTAAGTTTGTCAACTTCTTGACCACCTTTGCCGATAATAATTCCTGGTCTAGATGTGTTAATAGTTACCGTTACAAGTTTTAGTGTTCTTTCAATGATAATTTTTGATATACTTGCCTTTTGCAAACGAGCCATCAAATACGCTCTAATTTTAAAATCTTCAACTATTTTATCGGCATAATTTCTTCCGCCATACCAATTAGAATCCCATCCTTTAATGATTCCTAATCTGTTTGAAATTGGATTTACTTTTTGTCCCATTTATATTATTTTAAACTATCAACTATTAGTGTAACATGATTTGATCTTTTTCTAACTCTGTGAGCTCTACCTTGTGGTGCTGGCTGAATACGTTTTAACATTCGAGCACTATCAACTTGAATCTCTTTAACAATCAAATTGCTTTCTTCAGGTCTAGAACCTTCATTTTTAGCCTCCCAATTAGCTATTGCAGATTTTAATAATTTTTCTACACGCTTTGCAGCATCTTGAGGACTAAATTGTAAAATCCCTAAAGCTTTAAAAACATCCTGACCTTTTATCAAATCAGTAACTTTTCTCATCTTTCGAGGAGATGTAGGGCAATTATTTAATTTAGCAAAACTTATTGTTTTTTTTGCTTCTTTATTTTGCTCTGACCTATTTTTTTTTCTTACACCCATGGCTTTGTAATTTTATCTTTTTCCTTTGTCTTTTTTGTTACCAGCATGCCCTCTAAAATTTCTAGTTGGAGAAAACTCACCTAATTTATGTCCTACCATATTTTCTGTTACATATACTGGAATAAATTTATTTCCATTATGCACAGCTATGGTTAATCCAACAAAATCAGGAGTTATCATTGATGCTCTAGACCAAGTTTTTATTACTGTTTTCTTTCCTGATTGTTGAGATAAGTCAACTCTTTGTTGTAACTTATAATGAACAAACGGAGGTTTTTTTAATGAACGACTCATATTTTATCTATTATTTCTTTCTACCTTCTATGATATATTGACTTGATTGATTTTTTGGTGCTCTTGTTTTATATCCTTTAGCTGGAATTCCATTTCTTGATCTTGGATGACCTCCAGAATTTTTTCCTTCACCACCGCCCATTGGGTGATCTACTGGATTCATAACAACACCTCTAACTCTAGGTCTTCTTCCTAACCACCTGCTTTTTCCAGCTTTACCAGAACGCTCTAGCATGTGTTCGGAATTTGATACAGTTCCTATAGTAGCTTTACAAGTTGCCAGAATTAATCTAGTTTCTCCTGATGGCAATTTCACAACTACAAACTTACCGTCTTTTGCTGTTAATTGAGCATAAGAACCTGCACTACGAGCTAATTTTGCTCCTTGATTTGGTCTTAATTCGATGTTATGGATTACTGTTCCTAATGGAATATCGGATAAAAATAAAGCATTACCAACTTCTGGAGCAGCTTTTTTACCAGATTCTATTTCTTGTCCAACTTGAATTCCATTTGGAGCTATAATATAACGTTTTTCTCCATCTTTATAGTAAACCAATGCAATTCTTGCTGTTCTTGTTGGATCGTATTCTATTGATTTAACAACACCTGGTATGCCATCTTTTTCTCTTCTAAAATCGATATCTCTTAACTTCTGTTTGTGACCACCACCAATATAACGCATGGTCATCTTACCTGTGTTATTTCTACCACCTGATTTTGATTTACCAGAAATTAATGACTTTTCAGGAGTACTAGTTGTAATCTCAGAAAAAGTATTAGCAATTTTATGTCTTTGCCCTGGTGAAGTGGGCTTTAATTTTCTTAATGCCATTTTTGTTTGTCTCTTTAGAGGGTTATGTTCCCCCGTATAATTAATACTATATTTATATATAAAAATTAAATGTTACTATAGAAGTCAATTGTTTCTCCCTCTGATAATGTAACTATTGCTTTTTTATATCTATTCGTTTTCCCTGATATCAAACCTGCTTTGGTAAATTTTGATTTAGATTTCCCAGCATAATTCATGGTATTAACATTATCTACTATAACATTATACATATCCTTTACTGCATTTTTAATCTGAATCTTATTAGCTCTTTGATCTACCACAAAAGCGTAACGATTAAACTTCTCGCTTTGAGCAGTCATTTTTTCAGTTACAACTGGTTTTATTATAATTTCCATCATCTTAATTTCTTAATATTCCTTCAATTTTGCTTATTGAACCCTCTGAAATAATAACGCTTTTAGCGTTCATTAAATCATAAGTGTTTATTTCTGAAGCCATTACAACTTTCACTCCTTGCAAATTACGGGATGACAAATATACATTTTTATTTGACTCTGGTATAATTAACAAAGATTTTTTATTCAAACTATCAAAGTTTGTAAGAAAATCGGTGTATTGCTTAGTTTTAGGTGCATCAAAAGTAAAATCTTCTACAATTGAAACGACACCTTCTTTAATTTTATAACTAAGTGCAGATTTTCTTGCTAATCTTTTTTGTTTAATATTTAATTTGAACTCATAATCTCTAGGTCTTGGTCCAAAAACTCTTCCACCACCTTTAAATAATGGATTTCTGATATTCCCAGCACGAGCAGTTCCTGTTCCTTTTTGTTTTTTTATTTTACGAGTACTACCTTTTACCTCTCCTCTTTCTTTCGATTTGTGAGTTCCTTGTCTTTTATTTGCCAAATGTTGTTTAACATCTAAATAAATAGCATGATCATTTGGCTCTATTGCGAAAACAGTTTCATCTAATGAAGCTTTTTTCTTTGTATCTTTTCCAGATATGTTTTTAATTACTAGTTCCATGTTGGTCTCCTATTTATTTTTCAATTAATACAAATGAACCTTTAGCACCAGGTATAGAACCTTTTACTACTATTAAATTCTTTTCGTTATATACTTTAACAACTTGAAGATTGGTTTGTTTAACTCTTTCTCCACCCATTCTTCCTGCCATTCGCATTCCTTTAACAACTTTTGAAGGTGTAGATCCTGCTCCAATAGAACCAGGAGCTCTCAATCTGTTATGTTGCCCATGTGTAGATTGACCAACTCCTGCAAAACCATGTCTTTTAACTACTCCTTGAAATCCTTTTCCTTTAGAAGTTCCCACAACATCAACCCATTCTCCAGCTTCAAAAATATCTACTAAAATTTCATCTCCTAATTTTGCTTCATTAAAACCGTCAAATTCAACGAGTTTTCTTTTTGGTGTAGTGTTTGATTTCTTGAAGTGTCCTTGCATAGCTTTAGGCGTATTTTTTTCTTTACGCTCTCCATAAGCTAATTGTACAGCTTCATAGCCATCGGTATCTACCTTTTTGACTTGTGTTACCACACAAGGACCAGCTTCAATAATTGTGCATGGTATATTTTTACCCTCGGCACTGTAAACGCTAGTCATACCTATTTTTTTCCCTATCAATCCTGGCATTTTGTTTATTTTTATTATTATTAATTTATTTTCTAACTTTCAAAAAGTACTTATACTTTAATCTCAACATCAACTCCACTAGGTAATTCTAATTTCATCAATGAATCAACAGTTTTTGAAGAAGAACTATAAATATCAATTAGTCTTTTATAAGAACATAATTGAAATTGTTCTCTTGCTTTTTTGTTAACGTGAGGTGATTTTAATACTGTAAAAATTCTTTTGTGAGTTGGTAATGGAATAGGACCACTAACAATAGCTCCTGTTGATTTCACAGTTTTTACAATTTTCTCAGCAGATCTATCTACTAAATTAAAATCATAAGATTTAAGTTTTATTCTAATTTTTTGGCTCATTCTGTTGTATATAAAAAAAATTATTATGCTTCTACTTTTCCTTTTGCTTTTGCAATAACATCGTCTGCTATGTTTTTAGGGCAAGGTTCAAAATGTGAAAATTCCATTGTTGAAGTTGCTCTACCTGAAGACATTGTTCTTAATGAAGTAACATATCCAAACATTTCAGACAATGGCACTTTTGCTTTTACAATTTTAGCTCCTGCTCTATCATCCATTCCATCTATTTGTCCTCTTCTTCTATTTAAATCACCAACGATATCTCCCATATTTTCTTCTGGAGTTACAACCTCTAATTTCATTATTGGTTCTAATAAAATTGGGTTTGCTTTTGGCATAGAATTTCTGTAAGCCATTTTAGCTGCAACTTCAAAAGAAAGTGCATCGGAATCAACTGCGTGAAACGAACCGTCTGTAAGCACAACTTTTAAGCTATCTACTGGATAACCAGCTAATACTCCTGCTTTCATTGCTTCTTTAAATCCTTTTTCTACTGAAGGAATGAATTCTCTAGGAATATTACCACCTTTAACTTCATTTACGAACTCTAATCCTATTTTTTCTTTATCATCTTGAGCAGAAATTGTGAATACAATATCGGCAAATTTACCTCTACCACCTGATTGTTTTTTATAAACTTCTCTATGATTAACAGACCCTGTTATTGTTTCTTTGTAAGCAACTTGTGGTTGACCTTGGTTACATTCAACTTTAAACTCTCTTTTTAATCTATCTAAAATAATCTCTAAATGCAACTCACCCATACCACTTAAAACTGTTTGTCCTGAATCTTCATCAGTATGAATAGTTAACGTAGGATCTTCTTCTGACAGTTTAGATAATGCCATTCCCATTTTATCAACATCGGCTTGTGTTTTGGGTTCAATTGCGATTCCAATTACAGGTTCTGGGAAAACCATAGATTCTAATACTATTGGATGTTTTTCATCACATAGTGTATCTCCTGTTTTAATATCTTTAAATCCAATAACAGCAGCAATATCTCCAGCCATTAGGCAATCAATTTGATTTTGTTTATTGGCATGCATTTGAAAAATTCTTGAAATTCTTTCTTTATTCCCTGTTCGAGTGTTCAGCACATAAGAACCTGAATTTAGTTTTCCTGAATAAGCTCTAGTAAAACATAATCTTCCTACAAATGGATCGGTAGCAATTTTAAATGCTAGTGCAGCAAAAGGTTCATTAACAGAAGGTTTTCTTTTTTCTTCTGCATCTGTATCAGGATTAATTCCTACTATTGCTTCTTGATCCATTGGAGATGGAAGAATTTCCATTACCATATCAAGCATGGCTTGAACGCCTTTGTTTTTAAAAGCGGAACCACACATCATCGGAACTACTTTTCCAGCAATTGTAGCTTGTCTTAATGCGTCTAATATTTCTCTTTCTGTTAAAGAATTTTCATCTTTAAAATATTTTTCCATTAAGGTTTCATCAAATTCGGCAACTGCCTCTAATAATTTTCCTCTTAATTCTCTAGCTTCATCAACAATATCAGCTGGAATATCTATTTCCTGAAATGTCATTCCTTGATCTTCTTCATTCCAAGTAATTCCTTTGAAATTAATTAAGTCAACAACACCTTTAAAATCATCCTCTGCACCTATGTTTAGTTGTAATGGCAACGCATGACTTCCTAACATTTCTCTAACTTGCTTACAAACATTAAGAAAGTCAGCTCCTGATCTATCCATTTTGTTTACAAAACCAATTCTTGGCACATTATAGTTATTTGCTAATCTCCAATTAGTTTCAGATTGTGGCTCTACACCATCAACAGCACTAAATAAAAATACTAATCCATCCAAAACTCTTAATGAACGGTTTACTTCTACAGTAAAATCAACGTGACCAGGAGTATCAATAATATTCACATGATAATCTTGTCCTCTATAAGGCCAAGTTAATGTTGTTGCCGCTGAAGTAATTGTAATCCCTCTTTCTTGCTCTTGCTCCATCCAATCCATAGTAGCAGCTCCATCATGAACTTCTCCAATTTTGTGACTAACGCCTCCGTAAAAAAGAATACGTTCTGTTGTAGTTGTTTTTCCAGCATCAATATGTGCTGCAATTCCAATATTTCTAGTAAATTTAAGATCTCTTGCCATTATTGTTGTTTTTACTTCTTGTATTAAAATCTAAAATGTGAAAATGCTTTATTAGCATCTGCCATTCTATGTGTATCTTCTTTTTTCTTAAAAGCAGCTCCTTCTTCTTTGTATCCAGCTACAATTTCTCCAGCTAATTTTTGTGCCATGGTTTTTTCATTTCTTTTTCTGGCATAATTTATTAACCATTTTATTCCCATAGAAACTTGTCTTTCATCACGAATAGGTTGCGGAATTTGGAAGGTTGCTCCACCAATTCTTCTACTTCTTACTTCAACTCCTGGTGTAACATTTTTTAGTGCTTTTTTAAAAACATCTAAATTATTTTCTTCTGTTACTTTTTGTCCAACAATTTCTAGTGCGTCATAAAATATTTTAAATGAAACGCTCTTCTTACCATCCAACATTAAATTGTTAACGAATTGTGTAACCAAAACGTCACTAAATTTAGGGTCTGGAAGTAATACTCTTTTTTTTGCTCTTGACTTTCTCATAATTATTTATTTTTAACAAGGGGTTATAACCCCTTGTTTATAGTAGTTATTTTTTTACTTTAGGTCGTTTTGTTCCGTATTTAGATCTTCGTTGTGTTCTACCTTCAACTCCTGTAGTATCTAAAGTACCTCGAACAACATGATACCTAACCCCTGGCAAATCTTTTACTCTTCCCCCTCTAACTAAAACAATCGAGTGTTCTTGCAAATTATGACCTTCACCAGGTATATAAGCATTAACTTCTTTTTGATTGGTTAATCTTACCCTTGCAACCTTTCTCATTGCTGAATTTGGTTTTTTTGGTGTTGTTGTATAAACTCTGATACAAACACCTCTTCTTTGCGGACATGAATCCAAAGCCGCAGATTTACTTTTTTTATCTAAAGTTGTTCTTCCTTTCCTTACTAATTGCTGTATAGTTGGCATATTATTTTATTGTATTAGTTAGTATCTCTAAAAAAATGGAGTGCAAAAATACAATTAATTTTTATATAAACAATAGGTTGTTAATTTTTTTAGGGAATAATTTGTTAAGCTATAGTTAGAACAAAAAAATCATAAGTTACAATCCAATTTATCAAGTAATTAAGAAAATTTAAGTTGTCGAAACCCATCAAACTTAATGTATATAAGTAGAAAAAAAAATAGTCATGAATAAAAATTTATTCATGACTATATTAAAAATTTATTATTTTTTAATCTAAAAACCTATCTAATTAATGAAACCGTTCCTTTTTCAAAATATTCTTTACCATCAACACCTTTTGCTTCTATAATAAAGAAATAAGTACCATCTGGAGATTCATTTCCAGATAAAGTTCTTCCGTCCCACTTTCCATTCACATTATCCCATGCGAACATTTTCTGTCCCCAACGGTTAAATATTTCTCCTTTTACTTCAATCAAGTTCTCTCCAAAAACAGAAAAGAAATCATTACTTCCATCTCCATTAGGTGTAAATACATTTGGAATTAAAATAGAAGACTCTCCAAAAACATCTATGACTACTGTTGCTGTATCTGAACAAAATCCATCAGTAACAATTAATGTTACCGTATAAGAGCCTAAATTCCCATAAATGTGTGATGGTTCAAATACAGTATCGGTAGCTCCATCACCAAAATTCCATAAATAACTAACTCCTGTTGTACTTCCATTACCAAAAGTTACATTTAATGGAGCTGGCCCTGTTGTTGGTGTAGCATTAATAATTGCTTGAACACCTCCAACAATAACTGTTACAGAACCCATAGTTGAAGAACAAGTTCCCACCTCGTTTGCATAAAAAGTAAATGTTCCTAATGCTGTTGAATTAACAATTATTGTACTTCCTGTGTCTATAATTATTGTTCCAGCAGCATCGCTATACCAAGTAATAGTTCCATTACCACTTCCTGTTGCTGTAAGGATAATTGGTTTTCCAAAACAAACAGGTAACACTGGATTAACAGTTATAGAACCCAAAAGATTTACTGTTAATGTTGTTTCAATAATACTATCACAACCTAGCGAAGTAGTAAAGGTGTCAAAATAAGTTCCTGCTACTGTTTGAAATGCTCCTCCTAACAAAATACTATCTCCTTGACAAATTCCTGCTGTTGTTTGTGAAACTACTACTGGATTCACAGTAAGTGTTGTTGAAATAATACTGTCACACCCATTTATAGTAGCTGAAGTATCATTATATACACCATTTGTTGTTTGGAATACTCCACCCAACATAATGCTATCTCCTTGACAAATTTGAACTGCTTGCGTAAGAAAATAACTCGAATTAATTGTTATTTGAAATGAATCTACAGCGGCAGCACAACCACCTGATGCAGCAAGGTTATTATAAACCATGTATGTTCCTGCTGAGCTATTTGTTAAGTCTAGCTCTCCTGTTGTTGAACTTATAAATAGTAATCCAGCAGGAGCAGCGGTAAATGTTCCAGCAAAATTATTTGGGCCAAATACGGGTAATTCATTTGCATCTCCCTGACAATAAGGAGAATTGTTATAAGTAAAAGTAGCTCCTGGTGCGTTCACTATATTAACAATCATAGAATCTATAGATGGACATGGATTTCCAGCAGATGTTGTATTATAATAAACTGTAAAAGTTCCTAAACCACTTGCCGATAAATCAATTTCCCCAGTTGTAGCATTAATTACTCCAGGTGCAGTAATAGTAAATGTTCCTCCTGTTGTTCCTGATATTGCTGGAGTTGGATTTGTTCCTGTTAAACAAAATGTTGAAGGAGTGTAGTTAAACAATGCTGAATCAACTTGAAGGATTTCAATTGTTGTCGAATCCAATGCCGCAGCACAACCACCAGCAGCAGCAATGGTGTTATAAACTGTATAAATACCTGATGAACTTGTTGACAAATCAATAGCACCAGTGGATGTATTTATGGTTAATCCAGTAGTTGGATTTGTTGAAAAAACACCGCCACTTGCTCCTGATCCAAAAGTTAATATCGGATTAACAGCATCCTGACAATATTGAGCTGCATCATAACTAAAACTAGCACTTGGTGCTACAGTTATCGTAACCTGAACTGAATCTATTGAAGGGCAAGGATTACCAACAGATGTTGTATTATAATAAACTGTAAAAGTTCCTAAACCACTTGCCGATAAATCAATTTCCCCAGTTGTAGCATTTATTACTCCTGGTGTTGTTATCGTAAATGTTCCTCCTGCAACTCCTGTTACAGTTGGTGTTGGATTTGTTCCTGTTATACAAAAAGTGGTTGGAGAATAAGTAAACGAAGCATCATCAAGAGCTGTTATAGTTACAGTTGTTGTTGCTATCATTTGAGGACAAGTTGGTGTTGCTGCTACTGTAAATGTTACGGTATATGTTCCTGCTGTACTCAAACTTGGGTTAATTGCTCCTGTTGATGCATTAATAGATAATCCTGCTGGAGACGAAGTAAAAGTTCCTGTGAAAGTTCCTGTATGTGTTACATTCTGTAATGTTGTTACATTATTACAAAAAGGACCATTATAGGTAATGGTATCTTGTTCACAAATTGGAATTACAGACAATACCCATGGGGAAAAAGTAGTTTGACCAACAAAAGGTCCAGCTGAACCAATGCCTGCTGTTACTCCAGGATTACCTGGTAGCACTGGAGCATCCCAAGTTGTTCCATTCCAATGTTGGGTTCTTACATTTCCTGTTGGATTTATAGTTGTATTTTCAACACCTCTATATGAAAAAGTTAAATCGGCAGTTGCAACTGCTTGTATATCCCAAAAACGATCAATGGCATATTGAACAGAATCGGCAAAGTTGAACATATTAGTAACAGGACCAACATTTGTTGCTGCTGGTTTAGGAAAATTAGGCACATTGGTAAACCAAGTTGAAGTTTGTATGTTACTTGAGCCTGCTGTTGTTTTATTAAAAGTAAACGGAATATAATCAGATAAATTCCCGCCTACACCAAAAGGAACCACATAATTTCCTGTATTAGTTCCAGCTACCCATCTTACATAGTTATATTGATTTTCTGAGTGAATATGCCCCGCATTACGAACTATCCCTAAAGGATTATTTTGATTAACTACTATATAAATAGGTGTTGCAGCAGTACCTCCATTAAGAACAGTTACAGCTCCATTTAAAACAAGTGCATTGTTTTGAGCTTTAAATGAGTTTATCATTAAAAAACTACTAACAAAAAACACCCCTACAGAAAAAGATATTAGTTTCTTCATTTTACTATATTTTGAAATTTCTATATATAAGTAAGTATAAAAACAAAACAAGTGTTTTTATCTATTTTCTAATGCTTCTAATCTTTTTTCTAACGCTTCTATTACAGCTTGTTGCTCTTTTAATGCTTGAGTTAAAATAGGAATTAAAGAAATATAATTTACCACCTTAAATTCTTCTGCCTCTCTAGTAGCACTCATGTTATTGTCACGCGGGTTTGTGCCATTTAAAATAATAATTTTATTTTTGACCATCTCGGGTACTACTTTTTCTAATTCTTGAGCAATGAACCCATATGATAATCTATCATCAAAACCAATATGAGGATACTTATCAGTATCATAAAAATAAGTTACAGGGTTTAATTTATTTATAGTATTCATTGCATTTCCAAGTGGTTTTACGTCTCTTTTTAGTCTCGAATCAGAAGGAATAAAAGCACCAGTTGCACCAACATCTCCATTAAAGAACCCTGCCCAACCTGTTGTTGATGCAGCAACTCCGCCACCTAATATCCCTACACCTAAATTACCATTAGCAAAACCCTCTACACCAGCAGCATTACCAGCAGCATTAATAGCAAGACCTATCAATCCATTTGCAGCATTAGCAGTACCACTATAGTTTGTAATTCCAAACCAACCTCTACTACCATTTCCTGCATTTAAACTTTGAGCTCTTGCAATTGCATCTGTAGTATTATTAAAATCCCACATAGTATGAAACTGAGAAAGAACTGTGTTGTAACTATAATGAATACTAGTAAGGGGAGTAGTAGTTCTAATCCCAATATCCCCATTTGCTTCAATGGTCATTCTTTCGATATTACTAGTTCTAAATTTTAAGTCAGCGGCATTAATTGAGCCAATAAAATTAGTGGTTGCAACAGGATTATTTCCTGTTGTTAACCAAGCCGCAGCAGTGGATGTTACTGGTCCACCAGAACCAGCAGTTCCATTTACTGTAACTGTTCCATTGGCATTGAATGTTGGTGTAGTCAATGTCCATGATGGCCCCATAGGCCCAACAGGCCCCTGAATACCTTGAATTCCTTGTGGACCAGCAGGACCTGTTGCTCCTGTTGCACCAGTTGCTCCCGTAGGACCAGCGGGTCCAGCAGGACCAGTTAATCCTATTGGACCTTGTGGACCGGCAGGACCTGTCGCACCTGTTGCTCCCGTAGGACCAGCAGGACCAGTTAATCCTATTGGACCTTGTGGACCGGCAGGACCTTGTGGGCCAAGTGCTTGTACCCATGCTGCCCCATCCCAATACCAATACCCAACTGCACCACCTGTCATTGCTGCGTTGGTGTTATATACCAATAAACTTGTCGCTGGAGCAGGAATAGTAACCACATCTGTTGTGGAAGTTAAGGTTACTCGAGGAACCAACAGTCCTTTATTTGTGAAATTTACATCTAAACCCGCAGAGGCATTTGGTAAAGCTCCAGTTGTGTTTATACCCACATTTTGAGCAAATCCAATAGCTGTAAAAGAAATAAGACCTAATGCTAGAAAAATTTTTTTCATAATATTTTAATTTATAGTTTGTTTATTTTTATATGTTCAATTTTAATAATTCAATTCAATTACTCCACGAAGACGCAAGCAAAAACTAAATGGTTGCATGAAGGATAAAAAATATAGTTGCATCTTTTGCTTTACCTCCATTATTTATTTTTTAAAGAATTTTTGATTGATTCTACCTTCATCCAGTAAAATAAAATATACTCCACTAGATAAAAAAGAAACATCTATCACTTCTTTTGATGTTGTAATAATTGAAACATAATGTTGTTTACCCAACACATCCATAATTTTTATTTCCTTATTTTGAATTGAAGATGTATTTAATCCTTCAATAATTATTTGATTGGTAGCTATAGTAGGATAAATTTTAATACCTAAATTTTCCAACTCGTTAATACTCGTAACCACTACATTTATGCTTTGAGTTATTATGTCAGTACCACAAGAATTAGTTACAGTTAGTGTTACTATATAATTTCCTGAAACTGTGTAAGTATGAACTGGGTTTTGCTGAGAAGATGTTGGGCTTCCATCTCCAAAATCCCAAGTCCAAGATGTAGCTCCAGTAGAAGCATCAGTAAAAGTTACTGTTCCTGCAACATCCACAGCAGAAAATGCTGCAACAGGTCCTTGTAGTATAGTTACATTAAGCGTTCTTGGGGAACTACTTCCACAAATGTTATCTGCAGTAACAGAAATAGTTCCTGAAGTATTATCATTGGTGGCATTAATACTATTTGAAGTGCTTGAACCTAACCAGCCAGCAGGCAATGTCCAAGTATAAAGCATATTTGGATTATTTACAACAGAATAAACTTGCATCACATTTGGACAAGGATTTGTATTTCCTGTAATAACACTTGGCATAGTTGGCTGACCAACAACTGTTAAATGTGCTGAATCTGTAACGGTTGTTGGTCCATTTCCATCATCAACAGTAAGAGATACTGTGTAGTAACCAGGTGTATTATATACTATTGATGGATTTTGGACTGTTGACGAAGTAGGCGTTCCTCCTGGAAAGTTCCATAACCATGATGTTGGTGTTGAACCGGTTGTTAAATCAGTGAAATTAACTGTTGTTCCTACACAAATATTTGATGGTGAGCCTTGAAAATCAGCAATTAAAGCACTAGAAAGATTATTCCATTTCCACATACCATCTTGGGTTGCACTCGCGTTAAACCATCCTGACCAACCTATGGAAGGATTTTTAAACTCAACATATAAATGCTGGTCGGTATCAATAATGTTCCAAGTAAGACCTCCATCTTGACTAAAAGAAGACCCTGCAGGAGACGCACCTGTGGAAAAAGCAATGTTTGTTCCTTCAATAAAGCATAATCCATTTGTAAATACAGATCCACTAGTAGTTAATAGTGTCCATATTGCTCCACTGTTTGTTGTTTTATAAACATTCGCATTATTATCAATAATTAATCCTGTTGTTGAGGAGGCGAACGATAAAACAGCTGATGAATTAGCATTAACAGCTCCTCCAAAATCTGAAATAGGTGTTTGATATACTTGCCAATTAACACCTTTATTGGTTGAATGGTAAATTCTTCCCACACTTGTTGTAAACCAAACATTATCCCCTATTACTTCAATTTGACGAACATATCCAAATTCATTTGCATTTAAAGGATTAGGAATATTAGCTGCAGGAACAGGAGTCCATGTTGTGCCTCCATTAGTTGTGGTATAAAGCTCAAACTCTCCATTTATTGGATCTCCTTGAGCAAAACCAACATTCGCATCCCAAAAATGAACTACATTAGTAAATGATGCAGCATTATTATAAGTAGCAGTATTTTGTCTTGTCCATGTTGTACCACCATTTGTAGTTTTCCATATACCACCTGTTTGTCCTGCTGCTCTAGGATAGGCTGCTACCCATGCTGTACTAGCATTAAAAGCATGTATCATTGAAATACCTAGATTGGTATTCCCCACATTTATAGTTCCTGGAGTCCATGTTGTACCTCCATTAATAGTTTTAGTAAATTGTTGAATATTTGCATTATTTCCTGATCCATCATAAGCTGTTGCCCATACAGTTTGAGCATCTACAATAGAAATGTAATTAATACCTCTAGCGGCTGTAGTAAATCCTGAATTTTGTTTAATCCATGCACCAAAAGGTTGTAAAGTAACTGTAATGTACCCTGTTTTAGTTAATGATTGTGTACTTTGAGAATTGGTTACAGAAAGAGTAACATCATAAACCCCTGCTGTTGGGTAAGTAATTGCTGGAGGTGTTTGCCCTACAAAAGAACCAGGTGTTCCTCCAGGAAAAGTCCATGTCCAGTTTGTAATAGGATTACCACCATTGGCAGATGCATCTGTAAAAGAAACACTTTGACCTTCTATAATTGAAACAGGAACTCCAGAAAACATAGGAATTGGATCTCCTGTAACAGTTGATTGTACGCATTGCAGTGCAGCTAACGCATCGATTCTTGGCCCTATATTTTGATTAATATTGACTCCTGTGGTTAATAAACAATTTAATATTTGAGCAGGAGTTAATGTAGGATTAATGCTCAACATCAAGCCCATCAAACCAGCCGCAAATGGAGAAGCCATTGATGTCCCTGACATTTTTGCATACGTGTTTCCTCCCGTAGTATAAACCGTGCTTAACAAACCTCCATTAGAAAATCCACCTGGAGAAGCAATATCAACATAAGGGGTTGATCCATTGTAATTTGAAAAGCTTGAACGACTATCATTTGCATCAACAGAACCAACGCAAATCACATTAGCATAAGCAGCAGGATAAAAAAGAGTGGTAACGCCATCGTTTCCAGCAGCTGCAACAAAAACAATATTTGGAAAAGAATTGATTAAATTTTGCCATGTTTGGCTAAATCCTGTACCACCAAAAGACATGTTTATAATATGGGCTCCATTTTGTGCTGCCCACTGAACGCCTTGATAAGTATGAGTTAATCCAGCATTTGTACTTCCGCTTTGTCTTGTTTTTACCGCAATAAGTTCGGCATTTCCTCCTAATGAAGCTATTCCTATTCCATTATTGATATCAGCAGTTGCTAATCCTGCAACATGAGTTCCGTGCGACCAACCTTGATTACTTGTATAAACAGTTGGAGGTGTTGGGTCATTATCATTATCTGCTACATCTCGTTGAGCAAAAATTGTATAATCTGTATGGTTTGCAGCAACTGCATTATCAACTACTGCAATTTTAACCGTATTACTACCTAAGCTAATATTCCAAGCATTTTCTGAACCAACCAACGTATGATACCATTTATTTGTACCTGTATGTTGAGGGTCATTAGGCACAAAATCAACATAATATAAAGGTACTTTTTCAGCATATTCTATACCTTCTATTAGTTGTAATTCCTTTATTATTTTATCAACTTTTGAAAAATCAGAAAAAGTTATTTGATAAATTTTCATTAATTCTTGCTTTCCAGTATAATAACTAGGACGCTCAAATTTTTCAATATGATAGTTCGAAAGAACTTCTGCCAACTTAGGGTAATTAGAAATTTTTTCTTTCTGACTAAACGAATGTTCATCTATTCGATAAAGTTCAGCTGATTTTACTGGAACAAAATTCTTTAACTTTAAAAAAATTTGTCCATCAATATAATCATGATATTGAGTTTGAGCGTAAGCAATATTTAAGATAAAAACCGTGCTTAAAAAGAGTAGTATTTTTTTCATTTTTAGTTATTTTTAGTTAAATTTAAATTATTTAACGATAAAGATAATACTATTTCAGATTAAACAAAACAATCGTAACAAAATTTTTTTTTAAAATATCTTGTAATATTGGAAAGTTAATCTATCCTGAAAGTTAAACTTTCGGGATTCTCGTTAACGAAATATAATTCAAACAAAGTTTTCCACAATAGACAAATAATACTAATCATACCCTTACCTTTGTTTTATGAATTACCTTAACGAATTAAACACACCTCAAAAACAAGCGGTCGAAACAACCGAAGGTCCAGTTATGGTTATTGCTGGGGCAGGCTCTGGAAAAACCCGAGTACTAACTTACAGAATTGCACACCTCATAAACAAAGGCGTTGATCCTTTTAATATTTTAGCTTTAACATTTACCAACAAAGCTGCTCAAGAAATGAAGGAGCGTATTGGTAAAATTGTTGGTTTTTCTGAAGCCCGAAACCTTTGGATGGGAACTTTTCACTCGGTTTTTGCAAAAATTTTACGTGCTGAAGCTGAAAAAATTGGTTACCCCAAAAATTTTACAATTTATGATACGCAAGATTCAAAAAACCTTATCAAAACCATTTTAAAGGAATTGCAATTAGATGAGAAAATTTATAAGCCAAACCTCGTTTACAACAGAATTTCATCAGCAAAAAATAATTTAATTACGGCTTCTAAATATAGTTCCGATACTACCATTCAAAGTGAAGACCGACAATCAGCAAAGCCAAAAATTGGTGAAGTTTATAAAATTTATGAAAGTAGGTGTTTTAAATCATCGGCTATGGATTTTGATGATTTACTTTTTAAAACCAATGTGCTTTTTCGTGATCATTTAGATGTGTTGCACAAGTACCAGCATCGGTTTAAATACGTTTTGGTTGATGAGTATCAGGATACTAATTTTTCGCAATACATTATTGTTAAAAAATTGGCTGCTGTTTTTCAAAATATTTGTGTGGTTGGCGATGATGCTCAAAGTATTTATGCTTTCAGAGGAGCTAATATTCAAAACATTTTAAATTTTAAAACCGATTATCCCGATTTAAAAACATTCAAATTAGAAGAGAATTATCGTTCAACAAAAAATATTGTACAAGCAGCAAATTGTATTATTAAAAACAATAAAGACCAAATCGAAAAAAATGTTTTTACTTCAAATAGTGTTGGAAATAAAATTGAAGTACACAGAGCAGCTACAGACAATGAAGAAGGTAAAATAATTGCGAACTTAATTTATGATGCTCAACAAAAAGACCATGCAAAACCTAAAGATTTTGCTATTTTATATAGAACCAATGCCCAATCTCGTTCGATGGAGGAATCCCTCAGGCGAAAAAACATTCCTTATAAAATTTATGGTGGATTATCTTTTTATCAACGCAAAGAAATTAAAGATGTAATTGCTTATTTCAGATTAACAATAAACCCGAATGACGAAGAAGCAATAAAAAGAGTTATCAATTACCCAGCTAGAGGAATTGGAGGAACTTCGTTAGATAAAATTTCAATTGCAGCCGTTAATCATCAAAAAAGCTTATGGGAGGTTATTTTAAATTTGAATCAATTTAATGTAGATTTAAACAATGGAATACGAACCAAAATAGGAAATTTTGTTGCTATGATTCAGAGTTTTTCAACTCAACTTCAACTAAAAAATGCGTTTGATTTAGGAAATGAAATTGCAGCAACATCAGGCATTCTAAAAGAACTTTTTACGGATAGAACTCCCGAAGGAATTAGCCGGTATGAAAATATTCAAGAATTATTAAATGGATTAAAAGAGTTTTCGGAAACGCAAAATGAATTAGAAGAGGACGTTACACCTAGAGGATTACCTGAATTTTTGCAAGATGTTGCCTTACTAACTAATGCCGACAATGAAAAAGACGAAGAAAAAGATAAAGTTACATTGATGACCATTCATTCCGCAAAAGGGTTGGAATTTCCTTATGTGTATGTTGTTGGGTTAGAAGAAAATTTATTTCCATCGCAAATGGCACTTACCTCAAGGGCAGATTTAGAAGAAGAACGCAGACTTTTTTATGTTGCCGTTACGCGAGCCGAAAAAAACCTAGTACTTTCTTTTGCTTCGAGCAGATATAAGTGGGGAAGTTTGCAATTTAGCGAACCAAGTAGATTTATTTCCGAGATTGATGATGACTTTTTAGACTTTAAATTTTCGCAAAACACACCCTCTTATTCAAGTGATGCCGATGATTTTGATTTTGAAAAAAAATCTTTTCCTTCTGCTTATGCAAATAAACCAAACAAATTGAGTGCTACTAATCCACAACCCATTCAACAAAAACCAACTGTTGTTCCTAAAAATTTAAAGAAAATAACCGCTTCAACATTAGGCAACAGTTCTGCCGAAAACCTCAACCTAAAAACTGGAATGATGGTAAATCATGAACGATTTGGCAACGGAATAATTAATGAACTAGAAAATGGAAAGGCTACCATTAACTTTCAAGATGGAAACACAAAACAAATCCTATTGAAATTCGCTAAGCTGACTATAGTTAATTAATGGTAATTTATTTCTACATGTGCTTCAGTATAGTATCTTAAGAGGAGGAAGGCTACCTCAAAAGTGTTACACTTCCTTTTTCAGTTACCGTTTCGCCTTGTTTGGTAGTGTAGGTTACCACATAAAAATACGTGCCTTCTGCTGCTTTTTTGCCTGAGGTTGTTGTGCCATCCCAAATTACCACTTCCGTCATTCCTGAAAAAACAGGAATCTCTCCCAAACTTCCAACTTCCAACTTCCTGCTTCCAACCTCTTGCCCCCACCGATTAAACACTTCAACTTCCAACCTTTCTAATAAATTTGCTCCCAACACTTGAATAACAAAATTATCATTTTCATTATCTCCATTTGGGGTAAATACATTAGGAATAAGCACACTCACGTTTTCATTGTTGTCTATAAAAATGGTTTTACAAACCGTATCGGCACATTGGGGCAAGTTATTATAGGCAATTAAACAAACTTCAAAAGTTCCTCCTTCTGTAAAAAAGTGTTGCGTGTTGAATGTTGAATGTTGAATAAGCGTATCCTTCGGACCCGTCATTGCGAGGTACGAAGCAATCTCTGCAATACTCCACGCAAACATATTGGCATTTTGCGAAGTATTCATAAAACTTACTTCCATTGGTGCTTTGCCCAAAGATTGGTTAGGATTGCTAAATGGTGCTTGGGGTGCATTGTAAAAACTAGCTGTTACGTTGTTAACGGCATTTACCATTACAGTATCATAAAAAGTACAGTTATGTAGGATGTTTTCTACTATGTAGGTTCCTTCTGCTAATTGATTAAAAGTTCCTGTGATATTGCTACTTAATAAGTTAAAGTTATTATCATACAGCGTAAAGTTGTAATTGGCATTGGTGTTAAAATGGGAGGTAATACTACCTGTTGCATTACCACAAGTGGTGGGTGTAGTAGAAATACTATCTATGGGTTGGATTACCCAAATTTTAACGTGTTCTGTTTTTACACAACCACTATCGTTTTTTATGGTAACAATGTAGGTGGTGGTTTGTGGTGGACTTGCCATAGGGTTGGCAATGCTCGTATCACTTAACCCACCAAAAGATCCATACCAACTGTAGGTTGCTCCGCCTGTGGCACTCAATTGTACACTATCTCCTAAGCAAATAGTATCTTGGGTAGCTGTTGCTGCGGTGCTAAAGGTATCGCAAGGGGTGGAATAGGATAGCATTACGGCTCGTATGGGATTGGTTAATATGCCACCATTGGAATTGTTTAATGTTTGATAAGTAAAAACGATATCAACAGCCGTATCTCCATTATTAACGTAACTTTTAATGTCTGCCAACGCATCAGTGCCACCCATTAAACTATCAGAAGTATCATCATCCAAACCAAACAAACTATCATTGTAATGAGCAAAATTAGCCCAAGGGCCTACACAAGTCCATAAATTGGAATTTAAGTCTTCTCCTCCAATTAATCCAATCGTATTTCCGTTTACATCTACATAAGAACCATCCTGTATAGTATCACAAAACTGTAAAGCATTTATAGCTAAACTCACAGAATTAGTGTTGTTAATAGGGGTTAAATTGGTTAGATTATAAGTTGTAATGGGGGCAACATCTTTATAGTTCAAAAATAAATTGCAATTTATTTTTGATAAAAATAAATTTTCATACACAATATAAAGATAATAAAAAGTATAAACTCCCTTGAAAGAATTATTGGGTGGAGGTATAGTTAAAGAGTAGGTATTAACTGATGAATCAATATCACTTGTAATATCTAACATATGTATACTAGAATTTGGTCTATTCGAACTTCCATTATTAAAAGCATTAAATCCATCTGTAATTATTGTTACATCAGAAAAAGTATAATTATTTCCATTTAAAGTTACAGTAATATCGTCAGCCAAACTATCGCGGGCAGCAATTAAATAGACTTTTTTTATGGTACTGTTGGAGGGTATTTGTACTGGAAAGTTGATAGTGCCTGAACCATTAGCTACACTACCTCCGTTACCAGTAACTCCACCATAAAGTATATTAGAATACACCAACTGCTGGGCTTGTAAAAATTGGCAACACAGCAATAAAAAAAATACACCAAGTGATTTGAAAAGCATCATGCTGTAAAAGTACATAAAATTAAAGTTTTAACAAAATTGTTCATAACTTTTTGAATAAAAATTTGCTCATGTTTTTTTTTTTTAAGTATTTTAGTCGGACATTTTAATTTATTCATCTAAAACTAATTATTATGAAAAAACTTATCCTCATATTCGCACATTTGCTTATCCTCACATCATTATTTGCTCAACAAAATGCTATATGGAGTTTACCTCCTAATTATGCTAAATTTCCTATAATAGGGTTTCCAACACTCCTCCCCCTCCCCACGCAGCCATTTGGCAGTTTAAATCCAGCAAATGGACTTCCGAATTATTATGGACAACAAGCAGGCTATACTACTCATCATGCGATGCAAGATCAAAATGGAGATTTACTGTTTTTTATTGTTGATGAGATAATTTATGATAAAAATGGAATGGGAATGGATTAACTACTTGCCCCATCAAATGAAATCGTTATTATTCCTGACCCTGCAAATTGTAAACGTTTTTATATTTTCTACGACAGAATAGTAGTGTACCCAGATCAGCAATGGCCACCTTCATACTATTGGGGAGTACCTCAAATGACAGTGCTTGATTTTTCATACCCTAATCCTATTAATCCAGTTGTTACTTATGGTGGAGATGCACCATTTATTCCTTTTCCATTACAATGGAATATGTCATTTTCAGGTATAAATCAATATGCAGCTACTAAAATAAGGGATGATGGAAGCAGGTGGCTGTTTATAAATATAAACGGTAAAATTGTAACTGTGCAAATAGATGGGAACGGAGTAAATCTGTTAACTTTTTCTACAGTACCTTTATTAGTTACTGCGGCAGGAACACATATAATAAGAGGTGAAATGGAAGTTGTAGAATATTTAGACCCTATAACCAATCAAAAACGCTATAAGTTAGCACTATTAGGACAGTACAATTATGATCCGTCATTATATGTTGCTGAGATTGATTATAATACAGGAAATTTGATTCCATCGAGTGAAAAAACTTATTCTTATACTTTTGGAACAGAACTTAAAGGAGTTGAATTCTCTCCTGATTTAAACTATGTTTACGTTACTCAAGATTTACCTTTCGGTAATAACATACCTGTTATTCCTAGTATTGATTATTTTGATTTATCACAACCTACATTAATAAAGCAAGGACTCAATGTGCCAAACACATACGATTTCAGAAAAAGTCAAATAGAATTAGGCAAAGATGGTAAATTATATTTTGCTTCAAACAACAGATTAGCAACACTTAATAATCCAAACAATCCAACAACACCGATATTTGTTGATAATGCGATTCCTATTGTTTATAATTCTAATCAATCATTTTTAGGTCATACCTTTTTAGAAACCTTTATTCTCCCCGACCAAATAGACGGCATGGATTATACTGCCTCATTTAATTCAAGTGTAGCTTGTTGTTTAAGTTTTACAGAGTTTGAAGTAAAAAATCAAAAACAAAATACGGAATATATTGGTTCACAAACTTGGAGTCCTGGAAGTAATCCTTTTAACAACACCAATAATCCAGTAACTGTAGAAGAACAATTAGTGATAAAGCAAGGGGCCAACATTATCATCAACAATATGCAATTTGAATTTGCTTCTGATGCTAAGCTAATTGTTGAGAATGGTGCAAGATTAACTATTAATAATACCACCCTTACCGTAAATTATGAATGTAACCCTAATGCTATGTGGCAAGGTGTTGAAGTTTGGGGTACAGGCACAGGAAGCAATCAGGTTAATACTTCTGGATGGTTTACCGCTAATAATTCATTAATAGAACATGCCTTAGAAGGAGCAGTTAATTTTAGACAACCAGTAGCAACCTCTGGAGGTACTACTGTCCCACCTGTAAATGCGAATAATGGAGGAATAATCAGAGCAACCAATACAACTTTTAGAAACAATTTAGTTGATGTGGCATTTAACCCTTATGAATCGGTTTTTAATGGAAATAGCATTAATGATATATCTCGTTTTATAAATGTAACTTTTGAAACGGATAATTCACTCAATAATCCGGCACTGAACGGAGGAATGGTTCATGCTCGTTTGATAGGCGTAAATGGTATAAATTTTTCAGGTTGTGATTTTAAAAATACAGCCCCACAAGGTATTTTTACTTTTCTTGGAAGAGGATTGGGAATACGTTCTGCTAATAGTAAAATAGTTGTTACTGCTCGTTGCCTTAATCTAACGAATCCTTGTACTAACTTGGATAAAAGTCTCTTTGAAAATCTAACTGGTGGTATAAGGGCTTCAAGCAGTAATCCTACCTATACGGTAAGAGTAACTCAAAGTGAATTTAAAAATAACTGGCGAAGTATCCTTTTATCTGGATTAACTGTACCCGAAGTTACAGATAATCACTTTGAAGTAGGAGAATCGTTTAATAATTTAATAACACCAACAACTGTTTCATATGGTTTGTATTTAAGTCAATGTACAAGATATAAAGTAGAAAACAACACATTTGTTTCACCTATCTTTCCCACTATAAATGATGCTTATTTAGGAATTTACGCTTTTCAATCTGGAGAAAACTCGAATGAAATTTATCGAAATACATTTACAGATCTTAAAGTGGGAATACAAGCAGCGGGTATAAATGCAGGAACTTCTCCTTTAGCTATTCGTCAAAGAGGTTTAGAATTCAGATGTAATAAATTTTTTGAAACTGCAAACTTTGATATTTTAGTGTCTTCTGGAAGAGTTAAAATATTACAAGGGCTTTGTTCCTTAAATCCAACAACACCTGCAAATAACTTTTTTTCCAATACTGTTGTGTCTGGTGGTGGTGATTTTTGGATGGAAAATAATGTAACTTTAAACAGTATTTATTCTTTTAGCGATAATAATTCTACATTAGAACCTCGAAATGGGTTTTATAATACAAATAATACTACTTTAAATTTGTGTTTATCTCCTTCTCCTAAATTTTTAAATGATGAAACTTCTTGCCCCAAACGTGTTACAAGAACAAGAGCTCAATTGACGACAGCCCTCGGTGGTTTAAAATTAACCATCGATAGTCTTACTGGTTTAATTGATGCAGGAAGCACAGCAGCGTTGCTCAACATCATTGCTACCCAATCCGGTGGAAATGTTAACAACGCCTTGTTGGCAGCTTCTCCTTATCTATCAGATGACGTGTTGTTGGCATTTTTGGCAACCAATCCAGCCAATGGACACATCCAACAAATTTTGTTGGCAAACAGTCCGCTAAGCGATGCAGTGGCAGCTTATTTAGCAGGAATGACTCTCCCAAAAGGCATTAAAAACCAACTAACTAATGCACAAACAGGCGAATCAGCTATGGAGTTGTTACAACAAGAAATTAGCGTTTATCAATCGGAATTTCAACGTACAGAAAATGATTTAATCAGAGATTTGTTGTTTGATGAGGTTACCAGTGATGGTTTTGCGTTGGTAGAAGATTATCTTTTGCAACAACCTACAAAAACAAATGAGCAAGAGCAATTATTGGCATTGGTTAGAATGGCTAATCAAGATTCGGTAGCAGCACGTCAACAATTGGATGCGTTGGATGTCAATCCAGTGAATGAAGATTTTTGCAAATTACACAATGTGGTTGTTGATGTAATGTCCACAGCAGCATGTACATTTACACTCGTAACAGATACAGCAAGAGCAACCTTAGTAGGTGAAGTGGCAGATGCTACAACCAACCAACAAGAAGTTGCTAATGCACAAGCATTGTTAGAAAATGTTGGTATTCGTAATCCATACAACGAAGTGATAGAAATTGTTGCCCCTCAACCTGGTAATAATTTGCGCT
>JAHYJH010000152.1 GCA_019429185.1 Vicingaceae bacterium | reverse complement strand
AATGAAATTCAGCTAAAAGCTATTGTTAATGAAGCTTCAAATGCTAAAGCTAAAAAAGGAACAACCATGCAATTGGTGGGTGATTTTTATACCTCAGCGTTAGATTCAACAACAACAAACAAACTGGGTTACGAACCCATAAAACCTTATTTGAATAAAATCAATAACACATCTTCATTAGCTGATTTAATCACCCTTTCTGTAGAAAATAATAAAATTGGTTCTAGTTCTTTTTTCAATTATTACGTGTATATCGATACTAAAAATAGCACAAAATACATTACATACTTGTCGCAAGGTGGGCTTGGACTTCCTGATAAAAGCTATTATTTTCCAAAAGACGAACGAGGCGAAAACATACTTACCGAATATGAAAAGTTTATCGCCAAACTATTTGTACTTACCGATAATTCGGAAGAAGCAGCTATCCAAAAAGCCAAAAACATCATAAAAATTGAAACTGAATTAGCAAAAAATTCTATGGATAGAGTCGATTTAAGAGATCCGCATAAAACATATCATAAAATGGATAAAGCAAGTTTGCAAAAACTTACTTCAATCATTAATTGGAATGATTTCTTTGCTAATGCCGAATTTAAAGACTTTGATACCTTAATTGTTCGTCAACCCGATTTCTTTAAAGCACTAAACAACACACTCAAAAAATTCCCTTTAGCAGATTGGAAAGACTATGTTTCTTATCATTTTATTAATGACTTTTCAGGGGACTTGAGCATAGCTTTCGAACAAGCTAATTTTGATTTCTACTCCACCATATTAAAAGGAGTGAAAGAAATGAAACCTCGTTGGAAAAGAGCGTTATCAAAATCAAACGGAACGGTTGGCGAATCGTTAGGTAAACTATTTGTAGAAAAACATTTCCCTGAAGAATCAAAAAAAATGGTGTTGGATATGATAACTAATATTTCTTCCGTTTTTAAAGAAAGAGTGCAACAATTAGATTGGATGAGTGAAGAAACGAAAACAAAAGCCTTAGAAAAACTAAGTAAATTCAACTACAAAATCGGTTATCCCGACAAATGGAAAGACTACAGTTCTGTTGACATTCAACCTAATACCTTAATTCAAAATGTGATGAATATGAACTATTTTGAATATAAAGAAAACATTGATAAATTAGGAAAACCTATTGATAAAGACGAGTGGGGAATGAATCCACAACGTATAAACGCATATTACAGCTCTACTATGAATGAAATTGTTTTCCCTGCTGCCATTTTGCAACCTCCATTTTTTAATCCTGAAGCTGACGATGCTATTAACTATGGTGGAATTGGTGCTGTTATCGGACATGAATTTTCTCATGGCTTTGATGACCAAGGTAGTAAGTTTGATGGTAATGGAAATTTGAATAATTGGTGGACTGAACAAGATGTTAAAAATTTTGCTGAGCGTACAGGTAAATTGGCAGCTCAATACGATACTTATGAAGTAGCTGAAGGAAACAAAGTGAATGGAAAACTTACCCTTGGCGAAAACATTGCTGATATTGCTGGATTAACTTTGGCTTATTATGGCTTACAAAAAGCCGTTGAAAAGAAAGGAGAACCAGCATTAATTGATGGTTTCGACCACAACCAACGCTTCTTTTTAGGATGGGCTCAGGTTTGGCACACCAATGCTAAAGATGAATTTCTTATCAATCAAGTGAAAACGGATCCACATTCTCCAACAAGATATAGAATTAACGGACCTTTAGTTAATATGAAAGAATTTCACAGTGCTTTTGGTTGCAAAGAAGGACAAATGATTGCTCCTGATAGTTTAAGAGTTACTATTTGGTAGAAGAAGTTATTTAAACTTAAAAAGGTCGGAATAAAATTGACTTATTCTGACCTTTTTTATTTTTAGCTGTTTACTGATAGCTTAAAAACTACTATTTAATAAAAAATTTTTAAGTATAGTTAAAACTTTATTATATTTGCAAAATTATTTTAACTATACTTAAAAGAATTATATGAAATATATTTCTCGAAATAGATATATTGATGCTGTAACTCCTTTCCTAAATAGCGGTTTAATAAAAGTTTTTACTGGACAAAGAAGAGTCGGGAAAAGCTATATGTTATATCAACTTATAGATGAAATAAAGAAAAAAGATAAAAAAGCGAACATCATTTATATTAATAAAGAACACTATGATTTTGATTACATAAAAGACAACGCTTCGTTAAGTTTATTTTTCGAGCAACATAAAAGCCTAACAAATAAAAACTATCTTTTTATTGACGAAGTTCAAGAAATAGATAGTTTTGAAAAAAGCTTAAGAAGTATTCAAGCCAAAGATGAAGCAGAAATTTTTATTACAGGTAGTAATGCAAAACTATTATCAGGAGAATTATCTACTTTTTTAAGTGGCAGATACGTTGAAATTAAAATATATGGCTTATCTTTTAAAGAATTTCTTAACTTTCATAAATTAGAATACAATACGGAAAGCTTTAATAAATATCTCAAATATGGAGGGTTACCTGGAATTAAAAATGTTGTTTTAGAAGAAGATATAGTTTTTGATTATTTAAGAAACATTTATGCAGCAATTCTGTTTAAGGACGTTGTTAAGAGATACAACATTAGAAACATTTCTTTTTTAGAAAATTTAATAAAATACTTAGCCGATAACATAGGTTGTATCGTTTCTGCTAAAAAAATTAGTGATTACCTAAAATCTCAACAGATAAAAGTTACTCCAAATATTGTATTGGATTATATTAACTATTTGGCAGATGCTTTTTTTATTTTTAAAGTACAACGCTCGGATATTTCAGGAAAAAAAATATTTGAGGTTGGCGAAAAATATTTTATGGAAGATTTAGGATTGCGACACTCATTAATTGGTTACAAGCAAAACGACATTAATAAGATATTAGAAAACATTGTTTTTTTACATCTAAAAATAATGGGTTATGAAGTAAGTGTAGGTTGGGAACAGGGTAAAGAAATAGATTTTATTTGCAGAAAAAAAGGAGAAACGCTTTATATACAAGTGGCATATTTAATTACCGATGAAAAAGTACAAGAAAGAGAATTTGGAAACCTTTTAATGATTAAAGATAATTATCCAAAAATGGTACTTTCGTTAGATAATTTTACAGGAAACAGCTATAAGGGTATTGAACATAAAAATATTATGGAATTTATTTACAATGTTTAATATTAATGAACTACAAATATGAACCTCAAGCAAAAAGACAAACAATATATATGGCATCCATTCGACCAGCAAAAAGGTGCTGATGTAATTCCTATTGTGAAAGGCAAGGGAGCTTTTGTTTTTGATGAACAGGGAAAGCAATACATTGATGGATTTTCCAGCTGGTGGGTGAATATTCATGGTCATGCTCATCCTTATATTGCCAAAAAAATTTACGAACAGGCATTAGAATTAGAACATGTTGCTTTTGGTGGATTTACACACCCTCAGGCAGTAAAACTTTCGGAAAGATTAATTCATTTGCTCCCCAATAATATTGAAAAAATATTTTTCTCGGATAATGGTTCAACTGCCAACGAAGTTGCACTGAAAATGGCTATTCAGTATTGGTACAACAAAGGTGAAAAACGTACTCGTTTTATTGCTTTAGAGAATGATTACCATGGCGATACTTTCGGAAGTATGAGTTTAACCGCCAGAGGTGGTTTTAACGAACCTTTTGAATCACTTTTGTTTCATGTTGATTTTGTGGCACCTCCAACAGAAAAAAACAAATTAGCAGTTTTAAATGAGTTCGAAAATCTTTTAAAAACTAATGAAATAGCTGCTTTTATTTTTGAACCTATTATTCAAGGAGCAGCCGGAATGTTAATGTATTCTCCTGAAATTTTATCAGAAATGATAGGTTTATGTAAAAAATACCATGTAATAACTATTGCTGATGAGGTTTTTACAGGTTTTGGTAGAACAGGAAAATGGTTTGCTTCCAATTATTTTCAGCACAAACCTGATGTTTTTTGTTTATCAAAAGGAATTACCGGTGGTTTTATGCCATTGGGAATTACAGCCGTTTCAGACAACATTTATCAAGCTTTTTATTCAGATAATGCCAAGCATACTTTTTTACACGGACATTCTTACACAGGGAATCCATTGGCTTGTGCTGCTGCCAATGCTTCGTTAGATTTATTTGAATCGGAAAATACGTTTGAGAAAATAGCACACATTTGTAAACAACAAAAAACCTTTATTTCAACCATTCAACAGCATAAAAAAATTAGGAATGCTCGATGTTTTGGAACTATTGCTGCTATTGAATTAGAAACGGATGGAAAGAGTAATTATTTTAACTCCAAAGGCAAAGAAGCGTATCAATTTTTGTTGCAAAAAGGAATCATTCTGAGACCGCTCGGAAATGTGCTTACCATTATTCCTCCTTATTGTATTTCCGAAGAAGATTTGAATGTTATTTACCAAGGAATTACAGCTTACTTGAATCAGTAAGTACAATACAAACTCTCACAATTTTAACCACCACATAGTATTCCAAGCAAATGCTTGAAATAGATGTTTTTTAATTTTTCTATACACAGAGGAGAAGGGGGGTAACACTACCACCTACCAATCTACTACTCTCTAATAAAATGAAGTTCCTTGTATATTCCATCTTCATTAATATAAATAGGAATTATATTGGTAAAAAAACCAAAAGGTTTGGCTTTCTTTCCTTTATACTTTTTGAACATACCAATTAAAATAAATTTTTCATTGTAGATTACAAACCCACTATTTCTTTGACCATTGAAAAACAACCTATTTAAAACTGATTTCTTACCATCGAATTCAAATCCATAATAAGGTGTATCCGTTAAATAAAACTCTTTTGCAGAGTAATATTTTGCTAGCAGCTGTTGACTTGACTTAAACTTCATAAGTGTATCTATGTTCAATTTATCCTGGTCAATTATATATAAATCAAACTTAGATTTCGTTAATACATGAGGACGCCTTCCAAGAATATCCACACCTTTCCCTGAAGGTAATTTTATTTTTTCCGAAATTACAATGAACTTTTTTCCAATAATATCAAGATCGTCAATATTAAATTTATTAGTTCCTTTATCTCTAATATCAGAGTATTTAATATAAGTATTTTTATAAATCTCAACTAAATTACTATCTCTTAGTACACTCTGAGAAAATAATAAGGGTGGAGAAATAATCCAAACTATTAATAAATGTACTCTTAACTTATTTATACAATCCACTTAAATCAGGTTTTTTTGGTTCAACTCCCCCGCTGCCGCAAGCGTCCCGCTTGTGGTTTCTATTATTTTTTAAATCAAGCACGTGTCCGCCTTAGGCGTGATAAATTTAGTAAACCTTTTTCATTACAAAAATTTTTTACACTATTATATTTTTACTTTGCCTTTGTCAACATCTCTTTTTCTTCTTCAAAATTGAGATGAGGAAATTGAGTAGTCAACTCTTGAATTATAGTGAGTTGATTTTTGATAAATTGCTGATGCTTTTCACTGTTAAAATCAAAAGGCTTATGCGTTGCTGCTTGTTTAATTTTTTGGATGTTGCCCATTAAAGCAATTGTCTCTTTGGAGAAATAACTCATTGAAAATTTTTCCCAAACATAGTTTACTGCCAAATCTGTTGGGTGGACTAAATCATCGTTGAAAAAACGGTAATCACGCAATTCGTCCATTACAATTTCATAAGCTGGAAAATAGGAGCAGTTATCAAAGTTTTCGGTGAGTTCTTTTATGCTTAAATGCAACACAGCTTTACTCAAATTATTCTCCCACAAACCATCTTTGGCATGACGAACAGGACTAACCGTAAAAACAATATTAATATCTGCATTGCTACTTTTAATGTTTTTAATGAGCGAAGTATAAGCTGCAACTATTTCTTCTACTTTCGGTAATCTTTTTGTAAAATGCTTAGCAGGAATTTTATGACAATTGGCAACTAATCCATGTTGTTCGTGTTCGTAAACCCAAGCAGAACCAAAAGTAACAAACAAATAATTGGCTTTTTTCAACTGTTTATTTGATAAACTAATGGATTGATTAATAGTTTGTAAACACTCGGCTTTGTTACTGTTAGAAAAGCTACCATGATGTTGTAAACTCAACCATTTATCATTGAAAAAAAGTAAATCATCTTCCTTAACCCAAGTTGCAGCTAATTAACCCGAACTTCCTTTATTTAAAGCATATTGGTAATTTTTAATTTCCAGTTTGTGTACTACGGATTTTTTTGTAAAAGGTTGTTTTTTTATTTTTAGGGTGGTG
>JAHYJH010000151.1 GCA_019429185.1 Vicingaceae bacterium | reverse complement strand
TTTTTTCTTTAAAATTAAAGAAAACCTTGCATTTACCCCAGTTTAATACCCTCAAGTTATTAACATAATTAACTGAATAAGTGTTAATTAAGTAATTAAAATGACTTTCTCAGCAAACCCTAATTACAAAATCAACAACTGTGGAATTTTAATCTTTATCTTTGTGCATCTAACTTTAAAACCTAACAAGATGTATAATGGATTAATTCATGCACACAACGGACTAAGATGGTTGGTCGTGTTATTTTTGGTAATAGCTATCATTAAATCAATCTCAGGCTGGAAAAATAATAAGTCTTATGATAAATCAGACAATTTGATTGCTTTGCTTTTGCTCAGCTTTACACACATCCAATTTATAATCGGATTGGCGGTGTATTTTATGAGTGGCAGACTAGCAGCAATTGGAGAATCAATGAAAATTTCTGAGGCTCGTTTTTGGTCATTAGAACATGGTTTATTAATGATAATAGCCATTGCTTTAATTACTATTGGTAGAGTTTCTTCTAAAAAAGCAGCAACAGATGTATTAAAACACAAAAAAGGAGTTATTTTTTATTCCGTAGCATTTGTAATAATACTATGGGCAGGATTAGTTAAGCCTTATTTATTAGGAAAACCATGGTTTTAAAACATAAATTTCAAATCATTTTATGATAAAAAAATCACACGACACACAAGACTTGAGTGTAGAGAGGGCTGTTTTGGTCGGACTGATTATTAAAGGAGAGCAGGACGAAGAGCAGTTACAAGAATACTTAGATGAGTTAGCATTTTTGGCAGAAACTGCTGGAGCAGAAACTGTTAAAAGATTTACCCAAAAAGTAAGTCATCCCGACAGAAAAACCTTTGTAGGAAAGGGAAAGCTGGAAGAAATAAGAACTTTCATTAAAGAAAATGAAGTTGGGTTAGTTATTTTTGATGATGAACTATCTCCTTCTCAATTGAGAAATATTGAAAGCGAATTAGAGTGTAAAATTCTGGATAGAAGTAATTTAATTCTCGATATTTTTGCTTCCAGAGCACAAACTGCTCATGCTCGTACACAAGTAGAGTTGGCTCAATTACAATATCTTTTACCACGACTAACCCGATTGTGGACGCATTTGGAACGTCAGAAAGGTGGTATTGGTATGCGTGGTCCAGGGGAAACTCAAATAGAAACGGACAGACGTATTATTTTAGATAAGATAGCGTTGTTAAAAGAAAAGCTTAAAAAAATTGACAAGCAAAAAGCCACACAAAGAAAACAGCGTGCTCAAATGGTAAGAGTTGCGTTGGTGGGTTATACCAATGTTGGTAAATCTACCATTATGAACATGTTAAGTAAATCGGAAGTATTTGCTGAAAACAAACTTTTTGCCACCTTAGATACTACCATCAGAAAAGTAGTAATAGAAAATTTGCCTTTTTTACTTACCGACACAGTTGGGTTTATCAGAAAATTACCTCACCATTTAATTGAATCTTTTAAGTCAACATTAGATGAAGTAAAAGAAGCAGAAGTGTTGGTGCATGTGGTAGATATTTCTCATCCTGCATTTGAAGATCATATTCGTGTAGTTAATGAAACCTTACAAGATTTGAATGCGTTGGATAAACCAACCATTATGGTGTTTAATAAAATTGATGCGTTTACTTATGTGAAAAAAGATGAGGATGATTTGTTGCCAAAAACCAAAGAAAATTACTCGTTGGAAGATTTAAAGAAAATGTGGATGAGCAGAGAAAGCGAAGTGCCTAGCGTTTATATTTCTGCTGTAAAGAAAATTAACATTGAGGAATTTAAACAACTATTATACGATAACATTAAAAAAACGCATCTAAGCATTTATCCTAATCAGTTGTTGTATTAATGATAAATTACCAAAAAACTTCTTTTTATTTCTAAAAATTACTAATTTTGGTAATTAATAGAAATAAAATGTACAATCAATTTAAAGAAATAATGAATAGTTTTTTGGTTTTTTCTACAAAAGACATTCTAAAATACTTTCCAAATTTTGATAAAAAAAATCTTGTCAATTGGCAAAAAAAAGGGTACATCATTAAAATTAGAAATAATTTTTATTGCTTTTCAGATACAACTATAAATGAGGAATTTTTATACTTAGTGGCTAACACTATTTACCAACCCTCTTACCTTTCTTTTGAAACGGCATTAAGTTATTATAATATTATACCCGAAGGGGTTTATATATTAACTTCTGCAACAACAACAAAAACAAATGAATTTTCTACACCAATTGCCAATTTTTCATATCGTAATTTTAAATCAAATTTGTTTTTTGGATACCGATTAATAACATATAAAAATCAGTATTTTAAAATGGCAAGCCTTGAAAAAACGGTGTTGGACTATTTGTATCTTAATTCTCAAATAAATGAAATAGATGATTTTGATTTGTTGAGATGGAATAAAGAAGAGTTGAAACTTTTAGATATTGATTTATTTAACAGTTATCTTAATTTATTTAATTCTAATAAATTAAATAAGAGAGCAAAAAACTTTTTAAATTATATACATGCTTAGTATCAAAGAAATAGAAAATCATTATCCTGATAATTTAAAGCCGTTTAAACGATTTATTCTTAGAGAGTATTTACAATATAAAATTTTAGAAATTATTTTTGACAGTCCTTTTGCAAATAAACTTTGTTTTTTAGGAGGTACATGCTTAAGAATAGTACATAATCAACAACGATTTTCTGAGGATTTAGATTTTGATAATTTTAATTTGACCGAAAATGAGTTTTTAGAAGTAGCTTCTTACATAGAAAAGCAGTTGAAAAAAGAAGGTTATGAAGTAGAATTTAAAAATGTTCTAAGAGGATCTTTTCATTGCTACATAAAATTTCCGAACATTTTATTTAATGAAAGATTGACAGGGCATGTTGAAGAGAAAATTTTAATTCAGTTAGATACTGAACCACAAAATTTTGTGTTCGAACCAGAAACCGTTATTTTAAATAAATTTGATGTATTTACTTCCGTTTTTACAACACCTACAGACATACTTCTTGCTCAAAAGTGCTATGCAGTTATTAATAGAAAAAGAAATAAAGGTAGAGATTTTTATGATATTGTTTTCCTTTTAGGTAAAAATGTGTTACCTAACTATGACTATCTTAATTTAAAGTTAGGAATTAATAATTCTTTAAAACTAAAGGAAGCAATACTTGAAGCATGTAGTAAAATAAATATGCAAGAAATGGCTAATGATGTAGCTCCTTTTTTGTTTTATCCTAAGGACGTTAAAAAAGTATTGCTATTTGAGGATTACTTCAAACAAGTTGATTTGTAATTGCATCAATCAATTTCAAACAATTTTCCTGATTGGAATATTCTGCTAACGATTCTTTTCGTTGAGTTTTCACGGTTTCAACATCAATTTCTTGCTGAAAAAGAGATTTAATTTTGGATTTGAAAGTTCCATTATCATCAGCAATTTCACATAAATTAGTCAATGTTGTTCCGGATAACATGGTTGGATTTGCTAAACAAAACCTTCCTTTAAACAAAGAGTGGAGCAGTTTTAATTTTAGTCCTGTTGGCTGATGGGTATAAAGCAAATTAATTTGAGCGTTGCTAATCAATTCTTGCATGTTACTTTCGGTAGGATTGCCAACCAATTGAATGTTTTTGTATTTGTTTATTGTTGAACTTAATTTTTTTGTTGGATTTAATCCAGCAACAATTAAAGGGATGTCTAATGAATTGAAGATTTCATTGCAAATTACTAAAGCAGCAGCTTCATTTTCGGGGACACCCAAATTGCCATGATATAATACATAATCTCCTTTTCCTTGTTGGATTTCAATTTTTTCTTCAGCATGAAAGCACGGGATAAAAACCGTTTTGGTAGTTGGATATTGGGTGTTGAAATAGTTTTCATCTGTTTTAGAAACTACCAAAATAAGGTTGGCTTGCTGTACTATTGGCTCGTATTTTTTGGCTTTCCATGCTTCAATAGAAAAGTAGATTTTCTTAAAAAAATGTTGTTCTGCTTTGGCTAAATAGGAGTAATAATCATGCTCAATGTTGGTGGCTCTTAGTATTGTAAAACGTTTTTTAAAAGCTTTATCGTTAAGTAAAAAACTGGTGTGCAATCCTTCAAATAAAATAGGAAAATCATTTTTTAGTAAATTGC
The DNA here is from genome assembly GCA_019429185.1 of Vicingaceae bacterium. GTDB lineage: Bacteria > Bacteroidota > Bacteroidia > Flavobacteriales_E > Vicingaceae > BRH-c54. Next base: position 2,140 of record JAHYJH010000151.1, on the reverse strand, counting down.
TTTTTAGCTCTGCCGCAACTCTCGATTTTACGATGTAAGGAGTTAAACTCAAAAATGAGAAAATACCTGTTTGTCGTTTGTAATAATGCACTGTTTCGCAATATTTTTCTAGTTCGGTTTGTTGCCCTCTGCCGTAATTAAAACAATGTAAATGTACTTTAATACCATTTTTATGAAGGTGTTTTATTTTGTAAAAAACATCTATCACACCGCCATAATTTGCCGGATAAGGCACGTTAAAAGAAATGATATTTAGATTTGTTAAGTTCAATTTATTTAAATAAAGTTAGAAGGTTTTAAAAACACACCCCTGCCCCTCTCAAGAGGGGAAGCCATCACACAAAGCCACGCTATAGTTTTTAAATGTATCATTTTTAATTAGTCATCAACATTCCTTTAATTATTTCCGATTCTTTTTCCCAATTCAATTCTTGTTTAGCTTTTGCTGCATTTGCTTTCCAACTATTGAGTTGAGCTTCGTTTTTCAGCATTTCATTGAGTTGATTGGCTAATACTTTTGGGTCGGTACTTTGTGCAATTTCTCCAAGCTGATACTGTTTCACTAACGTACTCATTTCAGGTAAATCAGCTACTAAAACAGGAATTTCTGCGTGGATGTAATCAAACAATTTATTGGGTAATGCCAATTGGTAGTTTAACCCCACATTTTCTTCTAAACTTAATCCGATAGTCGCTTGTTGCGTATAGTTTTTGAGTTCTTGATAAGGAATTTCTCCCAGCATTATTACTTTATCGCTTAAGTTGAGTTGCTCAATAAGTTGCTGAATAGAGGCAGAGATGTCGCCTTTTCCAATAAGTTGTAAGGTTGCTCCATCAATATACTGCATGGCTTTTACCATAGTTTCAATGCCTCGGTTTACATTTATCGCTCCCTGATAAAGTATGATTTTTTCTGATTTTTCTGAAAGAGGACTAGACGTTCTTAAAAAAGGAACATTTCTTACCACTTTTACATCAATGTTATATTCTTTGCGATAGATTTCGGCAATACCATTACATACCGTAATTACCTTGGTTAGTTTAGGTAAAATAAAGCGTTCTATTCTTTTCCAGAATGCTTGAATTTTCGGACGAGGAATTAGTTCTGGTACTTCGGTAAAATATTCATGGCTATCAAAAATCAAGGTATTGTTTTTCATTTTTGAAGCTAGAAAACAAGCTGGAAGTGTATCTAAATCGTTACTCCAAATGAGTGATTGCTTACTGAAAAGCAAGATAAAAAACAATCGGATGTTGTAATTGGCATAGAAAAAAGCACCTTTACTAAACCATAGCTTCAACCTTTTAGTAGCATAAGCTTGTGGTTGAAGCAGCAAACTATCTTTTTTTAACCTACCCACAAGCAATACGTTGTAATTTAACGACACCAAAGTAGTACAAATTTTATGCACCCGCTGGTCGGTGGTTAAATCGTTGGTTACGGCTACAATGGCTTTAGGTCTGTTGGTCATTTGAGCGTTGACGTTTAAGGTTAAGTTTTTGGTAAAAATAAGATTTCTGTTTAATATGGGGAAGAGTCTATTTTTTTATATCTTTGGAAAGTTGAGTTTCCTTCTTCTCCCAGTTGTCATTCAGGAGGAAACTTGTTTGAAAAAGAGACTAACATTAATTTTGTGTTGAGGTTGAAAGAGATTTATTATATAAGTTAACGGTTATTTAAAAGTTAAATCAACAAAATGAAATATATACTAACAGTAGTTTTTTTATTATGCATTTTATCTTTACGTGCAGATATGGGTTCAAAACCCGTAAAAAAAGTAACGATAGAATTTTATAATGGTGATGATATACCAATTACAAATATTGACTCAATGTTATTAATAGTTAATGCATTTTATGGAGGAATTGATACTTTTATTATACATGGTTCAGATTTCTGGAAAAATAGAAAGTATAATTTACACTCTCTAAAATTAACAAATAAAGGTTATCAATTTAATACAATGTGGGAAGTAGTTTCATTTGATGCAAGTTTTTTTATAGATAATAAATTGTTAAGTTTCACAAGGTTGTTCCTTAAAATCTTGTTTACTTTTACCTTTCAAAAGTAGTATTTTTTCTTTAAACGCTGCTGGCTCTTCTTTAAAAATTTTAGGTTCGAGTTCAAACCATTTTTCTA
>JAHYJH010000150.1 GCA_019429185.1 Vicingaceae bacterium | reverse complement strand
CTGTTCAATCTTAATTTCTGCCATAATAATTTTCTTTTAAATTGTTTATATTGAATGTATAAAGTTGAGGATATTTACATGATTGGTGTTACACAACTTTCACGAAGGTTTACATCATTCACACATTCTGAGGAGGGCAAAGGGCGGAGAGCATGGAGCAAAGAGTAGAGAGCATGGAGCAGAGAGCAACCCCGATAGCTATCAGCGATTTTTTAAATGGTATTCATTTTAGTTAAACTGTTATATAATTCACTTATTTATAGCTCATTAATCATGCTTTCACTGAATTTAAATTTGGCGGCATTATTTCATTATTAATAAAGTAATAAGGTTACTTTTCTATTGCTTGCCATTTTCACTAAGGTTTGATAAAATAAAATAAGGTTTATTGGGAAACATAAAAACCTTATTTTCAATTTATTAACCTTAGTAGAAAAGTTACAAATTTGATTTTTACCTTATTACCTTATTGCGCTCCGGCAAAGATTATTTAAAAATAAAATGGTTACCGCCATTTATAAAGCGAGTAAATTTATTGATAAAATATTCATTTATTGTCGTTTAACATCCAATAATATAAAACATTCATACTCTTCAAAAACCCCGATAGTTATCGGGGGCGGAGAGCAGAGAGCAAGGAGCTGAAGGATGGCATCCCTTTTCTCATCATCGGCAGATAAAACCTAAATTTTTGCTGGTTTTTTGAACGGATTGAGGAGGATAATTCGAGACAAATTAAATCATTTAAGTTTCCGGATTACCACAATAGGCACAATAGAGCACATTGGAAATGAAACATAGGGATTCAGAATAAATTTAGAATTTTTTGAAATGTAAAAACATGATTTGCATAAAATCTATGTGTTTTTCTATTGTGGACTAATGTGACTTATGTGTTTATTGTTTTTTCCTTTTTCCTGATTACCGTGTGAGAATGTTGTAAATTTTCTACGGAATTATGTAACATTCTGGAAAACAAATTATGCAACTTTGAAGTGAGATGAATAAGAAGATATTTTTGAGGATTATTTTGGGGATTACGGCTTTTGTGCTGCTGGCATGGCTTTTAACGAATGTTGTTGTTGAACCCTGGATCGGACAAAAAATTCAGTCTTCGGTAAATGAAAAATCCGGTGATTACCAGTTGAAAATCGAAAAAGTTGATGTTTTAATCCTTCGTTCAGGCATTGAACTTAAAAACATTACCCTGCTTTCGAAACCGGAAAATGAAGGACAACCCGGGTTAGCCGGAGAAATTGAATCGATTAAATTCAAAGGAATACATCTTACGAAAGCATTATTCAGAAAAGACATCGACATTCGGGAAGTTGATATTTTTAACAGTCGTATTATTGGAACGTTTGATTTTCCTGAAAATACCGGGCCGGCGCCCGTTTCACCATTAAACATCAGTATAAAAAACCTCTTTTTTGATAAGCTGGTTGTGGATTTAAAAGACAAATCAACGGCACAAACTTATTCCCTGAAAGATGGCGTTTTAAACGTATATGACATCCATGTTGAGAAACAGGATACATTATCGCTCGGGATTTTTGGTCAATTTGATTTCGATGCGCTGGAATTCAAAACGGTTACGGCCGACAGCCTGTACACGTTTTCAGCCGTTGGAATAAACAATTCTGCAACTTCAAATACCTTGACTATTAGCAGTTTTGAAATTCAGCCCAATTATACCGAATACGAATTTACTGCCCGGCACCAGTTTGAGACGGATCGTATTGAAGGCACGTTCAGCCAGATATTGTTTCACGATTTTTCTGCCGCAGACTTTGTTAAATCAGGAAATCTGACCAGTTCATTTATCGAAATCGGGGAATTGGTGCTGAATGTATTTCGCGATAAACGTGAAGAATTCAGGCATGTTGAAAAACCTACATTCCAGGAAATGATATATAATTTTCCCGGTGCTTTAAACATTGATTCAATTGGTATTTTAAGTGGAGATATTGTTTATTCGGAACATGCTGAAAAGGCCATCGAAAAAGGAAGTGTCAGTTTTAACGAAATTGATGCAACGATTTACAAAATTACCAACAACACCATTTACAAAACGGAAAAAGCTTATCTGGAATTGCACGCGAATGCTTTGCTGATGGGCAAAGGTGAAGTTGACATTTTATTGAAAGCCAGGATTTTCGACAACCAGAATACCTTTGCCGTGAATGGCTCGCTTTCGGAAATGGAGGCATCAGGGCTGAATCCCATTTTGGAGAATAACGCTTTTATTTTTGTTACATCGGGGAAAATAAATGCCATGGATTTTAGCATGTCGGCAAACAACACAAAAGCAACCGGCAATTTGAAACTGCTTTACCAGGGATTGGATTTTGATGTGGTGAATAAACAAACCGGGGAAACCGATGCGATTATAGAACAGGTAAAATCGTTGATTGCCAATATCGTAGTGATGGAATCGAACCCGATGCCGGGTGATGAAGTGCGGCCTGGAATTATTGAATATGAAAGAGACGCCGAAAAATTTCTGTTTAACTATGTTGTTAAATCCCTCCTGACGGGAATGAAAACAAGCATCACCGATTAGTCTTCTGTTTTCGTTTCTTTCAGCATTCGTACTCAAAGGAATTGAATTCTTTTTACTTTATAATGCAACTACTGCATTTCTTCTTCTTCTCTGAATTCGAGAATATCTCCCGGCTGACATTCCAATACCTTACAAATTGCTTCCAGTGTGCTGAACCTTACAGCTTTAGCTTTACCTGTTTTTAGTATTTACAGATTGGATAATGTGATGTCAACCTTATTATTTATTAATTGTACAATGCTCAAAATTAGCACTTCCTGCCAAATGACCTATGTTTTTTGTTGGGTGTAGTTGTTTATTTAAGATTATTGTCTACTTTTGTGTAGCACACGGCGTGTTTAAAATATGTCCATATGATTGAGAAGTTATATAAAGCGATTGAAGATAAAAGATTAACAGTAAATGAAGTGTCAGATTATTATCATGTTAATCCAAGAACAGTTAAACGGTGGCTTTCGGGAGAAACTAAACCAAAACTTGAATTACAATATGAGTTATCAGAACTATTAGATGAAAATAAAATTGACAATATAAGACAAAAACTGAAAGAAGAAAATGCGAAAACAACACAAGAGTTTGATAATTTATTAAAAGATTTACGAGAAAGCTTTTATCGATGGGGGAATTATTCTTCAAGAAATGAGGCACTTGAGGAGTTAAGCAAATTATTACTGGCTCAAATCTTTCTAATCAAAGAAAATAAAGAAGGCTTCGATAAATTTAAAAATTGTGGAACTTCAATAGAAGTAAATAATAATTTTATTGAATTGATTAATTCGACAATATATAAAGTATTAGGTGAAAATGTTATTACTAGATTATTTGATTCACATTATAAGATAACACTAAAGAATAACCAAAATGAGTTAATTCGTGAGATATGCAGTGCATTTAAAAAAGTAAATTGGGCAAATCTAAATACAATCACAAGGCTCGATTTATTTAATGAGATTTTTGGGAGATTTCTTTCAAATTCATTTGTTGAGGAGAAGGAAATGGGACAATATCTTACTCCTATAGAAATGACAAGATTTATGGTAGAATTGTCTCTTAATTCTCTAACCAATAAAGAACGTGATACATTAACACACCCTATCAATTGTCGCAAGTTTGGATATATTTTAGACCCTTCTAGTGGAGCCGGTACCTTTTTAATCGAAGTTGTACATAAGTTGTTACCAGAAGTCATAGAGAAGCATGGTAAGCAACAAGCAATTAAATGGTTGGAAAATTTGGGAAAATATGTTCTTTTTGCAATTGATAAAAGTAAAAGGATGATAAAGCTAACAGCTTTTAATTTTTGTTTGCTTGGGTTGCCTTGTAACAATGTTTTTTCAATAAATTCCCTGGATATAAAAACCAATAAAGTTATACTTAAAGAAAAGCTTGAAGGAAAAGTAAGGTTAATTCTTACCAATCCACCATTTGGTGCTGAATTTAATGGGAATGAACTGTTAAAATACAAATTATTCAACACTTGGACAGGCAGACCTCCCAAAAAGATTGAGTCCGAATTATTATTCATTGAAAAGTACGTTGATTGGTTAGTTCCCAATGGTAATTGTGTCTCTGTTGTACCCGACAGTATTTTAACAAATAGAGGATTATATTATGATTTACGGAGAGGCATACACCCAAATATTGAATTAAATGCTGTCATTTCCTTTCCTTCAGAAACATTTAGCGCTGCTGGTACCTCTACAAAAACTTCTGTCATAAGTTTTGTGAAAACAGATAAAAAACTCAACAATACATATTTTGGCATTTGTACAAATATTGGATACAAAGTAATAACAAAGGGAAGTAATAAGGTTAAGGTTGCAACAGACACAGCTGATTTGCCAGATATTTTAAATGAAATTTTAGGTCATTCTACCGTGTTAATAAACGGAAGATTTGTCAAGTTTGACGATAGCTTTCATAGATGGGATGCCAATTATCATGCTTCACTAAAAGAAAAAGAATATAAAAAAATTAATAGTTTAAATGAGAGTGATGTTTTACTTTCCGATGTTGCTGAATTAGTTAATGAAAGAATTGACCCACGTAGAGTATTCAAAGAATTTAGGTATATCGAAATTTCAGATATTCAAGCAAATGGATTAATTCTTTCCAAGGTTATTCCTTCAATTGATGCTCCAAGCAGAGCTCGAAAGCAAGTAAGGAAAGGAGATGTACTTGCTTCTACTGTAAGACCAGAGCAGAAAAAAATTGGTTATATCCTATCCGAAATTGATAATAATTTGATATGCACAACTGGGTTAGCTGTTTTGCGCCCCAAAGGAATAAATCCTAGTTTGCTAGTTGAACTTTTAAAATCTGACTTTGTTACCAAACAATTACTCCGAAATAATATTGGAATTGCATATCCTGCAATTGATGAAAATTGCTTTTTAGAAGTTCTTTTACCAATTAAAAAGCACCAAATCGAAAAATTTAATTCAAAAGCCAAAGATATAATTGAAAAACGTATACATCTCGATAATATAGAACAATCCTTTAAGAAAGAGGTCAACGACTCACTGAATGAGTGGTTTGCAGAAAATAAACTAGTTTAAAAGAACTAAAAGTCACCAAACTTCATCAATTGAAGCAAACCAAGTCTTATTATCTATTTTACATAATGGATTTTGGTTAACATGTTCTGGATATTTAGCTGCAAACGGTAAACCGTTTTTAGAATTTGCTTTTGAGATTGATTTTGCAAAAGCAAAGTTTTTGATGTTGCCAGTTCTCAAAAATAGATTAACCGCAAATATGTCCTGAGTAGCAAACTTACAACTGCTTGTTGGATAATATGTTTTTCTTTGTTCACTTGTCCAGTTAGCTTCGATTCCTTTGGGTTTTGAAGTTGTACTATGTATTAAACGCGCATAATCTGTGTTTGTCCCCCATAATGATTTTGCCTCTATCTTCTTTGTTACTCCATTTTTTTCAAACTCAAAATCATAATTGTAATATGCCCCGAGGTGTCTTGCTGTATCTTCTGGCATTCGTCTAACAACATATCCTCTATCAGTAGCATGTTTAGCTAAATAGTACTCTGCTAATGAACTTAAAATTTTAGCTGAGGCACCATACTGGTCAATTTCCAAATAGTCCCCAACAGATAGTTCTTTTACCGCTTCCTCTAAATAAGTTTTATGCTTTCCTATATATATTTCACCCTCGGCTTGCATCTTATCAAAATCAGCATTGATAATTCTTCCTTTACATATTTCTCTCCATATACCATTTTCTTCAACGTACTCCTTTGGTACAAACTTACCTGTCATTCCTCGCTGCATTACGTGAGCCCAATTTGGATGTATATCAATATGAAAGGTTGCTCTCCAGTGTGATTGTCCAACAGCCCTGTATATAGTATTATCAATATCTTTTATAGGTATGATTATCGGAGATAAAACCGCTTCTAAAGCTTCCATGTCAACATCTCCATATCTTTTTTTTATTCTATCGTAAAATCTTTCAGTTATGTCCATTTGTTAAATTTTGCCTAAATGTAAGCCTTTTTTCATTTGCTCAAAAGCTTGCAGGATGCTACTTCCAATTACACCCAACGTTGTTCTAAATTTATTACTTATATTTCAAATATCTAGTAGTACATATATTCCCTAAATATGGAAAAATATTCACATCATTTATCCCTTACCGAGAATAGCATCATTATACGTGTTTTTAAACTTATCCAAATTTGATTTAAGTGCTTCCAAGTACATTTCCGTCGCTTTCAAACTTTCGTGCCGAAGCCGTTTTCGGCACAAGCAAATACCAACTTCCTTTTCCCGGTGGTTACCGATGTTTCGTGCTGATTTAAATTTTTTGGTCAATTCAATAGCATTTTGGTTTTCAGGGAATAAATATAGAATTTT
>JAHYJH010000149.1 GCA_019429185.1 Vicingaceae bacterium | reverse complement strand
CCCTTGCTTCGTTCGTCAGTTCCTTAGAATCAAAAATATCGAAAGCCTCGTCTTTGGAAGTTTACTCATTATTTTCTATTGTTTTTTTTGTAATCGTGATTCGCTTCGCTTAATTCTTATCAAAGACGTTAAAAAAGGTAGTTTTCTTGCAGGCACTATTTAGTTAATCTTCAAATTCTTGTTTTAAGATATTAATAACATCTTCAATAGTTTCTATTTCTAAATCTGTTCTTTTTACTAAATCATCCACCTCTAATTCCAACACGCTTTTTGCTGTATCGCAACCAATAGATTTTAGAGCTTCTATTACCCATGGTTCTATTTCATCAGAAAATTCATCTAAAGCAACATCATCAGTATCATCATCCATATCTCTATAAACATCTATTTCAAAACCAACAAGTTTTCCAGCTAATTTAATATTATGTCCTCCTTTACCAATAGCTAAAGAGATTTGATCTGGTTTTAAAAAAACTTCTGCTCTGTTATTTTCTCTATCTAATTTAATTGAAGTAGTTTTTGCTGGACTAAGTGAGCGTTGTATATATAATTCAATGTTGTTTGTATAGTTGATTACGTCAATGTTTTCATTTCGCAATTCTCTAACAATACCATGAATCCTAGCTCCTTTCATTCCTACGCACGCTCCAACAGGATCAATTCTATCATCATAAGATTCCACAGCAACTTTTGCTCTTTCGCCTGGTTCTCTCACAATTTTTTTAATGGTAATTAATCCATCAAAAATTTCAGGAACTTCCAATTCAAATAAGCGTTCTAAAAAAAGTGGTGATGTTCTTGAAAGAATAATTGCTGGTTTGTTGTTTTTCATGTCAACTCTAACAACAACCGCTCTCACACTATCTCCTTTTTTAAATCTATCGCTGTTTATTTGCTCTGTTTTTGGTAATATTAATTCATTGTCTTGATCGTCTAAAATTAAAATTTCTCTTTTCCAAATTTGATATACTTCTCCAGTAATAAGTTCACCAACTCTGTCTTTGTATTGTTTGTAGATGTTGTCTTTTTCTAATTCCATTAATTTAGACATTAAATTTTGCCTAAGAGAAAGCACTAATCTTCTTCCAAAATCTTCAATCTTTACTTCTTCCGAAACTTCTTCTCCGATTTCAAAATCAGGTTCTATTTTTATGGCATCAGAGTAGGCAATTTCTTTATTTTCGTCCTCTACTTCTCCATCATAAACAATTTCTCTGTTTCTCCAAATTTCTAAATCTCCTTTATCCACATTCACAATAAAGTCAAAATTTTCATCATCACCATATTTTTTTTTGATAGTACTTCTAAATACGTTTTCTAATATATTCATGAGCGTTACTCTGTCAATATCTTTGAATTCTTTAAATTCTTCAAATGAATCAATTAGGCTTACACTTTCCATAGTTGGTAATTTATTTAAATGATATAATTATTTTTGTTTCTTTTATTTGATTAAAATTAAATACTTTTTTTTCAAAAATTGTTTTCTTTTTTTTCCCTTCTTTTTCTTTTCTTTCTATCTCAACTGTAATACTTTCGTTGTTAACAGACAACAATTTTCCCTTTTCAATTTTATTTTCTAGGGTTTGAATTTGAACATCCTTTCCGATGTTTTTTTCATATTGCTGAATTACTTTAAACGGTTTGTCTAGCCCAGGTGAAGAAACTTGTAATTCAAAATCTTCATTTTCTCTGTCTAAATTATTTTCAATAGCTTTACTAACACTTACGCAATCGCTTATTTTAACTCCATCTGCACTATCAATTTCAATTAAAATATTATTTCCTGGACGCACTTCTAAAGTAACCAAAAAATAATTTTTTTCTTCAAGTGTAGGCGTTATTAAATCTACTAATTGTGCTTCTGCTATCATCTCGTTTTTAGTAAATAAAAGAGGGGACTTTTGTCCCCTCTCCCTTCAACCTTTTATATTTTGTGCAAATGTAATAATTTTTTTGTTATTCTTCAACAACTTCAAATTTTATTATTGCATCTACTTCTTTGTGTAATTTCACTTCTGCTTCATAGTTTCCAAGAGATTTAATTGCATCTCCTTTCAATTTTATTAGTTTTTTATCCAAAACTAATCCTTGTTTTTCTGCTGCTTCAGCAATTTGAATGGTATTGATAGAACCAAAAATCTTTCCGTTTTCGCCAGCTTTTGCACCAATTTTTAAAATGATTTTAGCTAGTTTTTCGGCTGTTTTTTCAGCTTCGTCTTTTACTTTTTTATTTTTAACTGATTGTTGTTTCAAGTTTTCAGCTAACATTTTCAGTGCTGAATCTGTGGCCATTTTAGCCAATCCCTTAGGAACAAGGTAATTCCTACCATATCCGTTTTTAACGGTAACAACATCGTTTTTAAAACCTAAGTTGTCTATATTTTCGTTTAATATTAATTTCATTGGTTTTTTTAAATTTAAAGGTTAGAAGGTTAATTTACTAACCCCTAACTACTAATTACTAATTTCGTTTATTTAAGCATATCTGCTACATAAGGCATCAATGCAATATGTCTAGCTCTTTTAACTGCTTGCGAAACTTTTCGTTGATATTTAAGAGATGTCCCTGTAATTCTTCTTGGAAGCAATTTACCTTGTTCGTTTACAAATTGCAATAAAAATTTTTCATCTTTATAATCGATGTATTTAATTTTATGTTTTTTAAATCTGCAATATTTTTCTTTGGTTAACTCAATGTTTGGAGGAGTTAAATATCTAATTTCTGATGAATTTTCTGACATGGTTTTTAAATTTTATTGTTCAACGGATACTTGATTTTCTTTTTTGCTTCTATGTTTTCTTGATTCAACAAATGCAATAGCATGTTTATCAAGAGAAACGGTTAAGAAACGCATTACTTTTTCATCTCTTTTCAATGAGATTTCAATTTTTTCTATAGCTTCACCTGCTACTTCATACTCGAACAAGTAGTAAAACCCAGTTGATTTTTTTTGGATAGGATATGCTAATTTTCTTAGCCCCCAATCTTCTTCGTGCAATAATTTTGCACCAGAATCTTTTAAAAACTTTTTAAAGTTTACTACTGTTTCCTTTACCTGATCAACAGATAAAACGGGAGTTAAAATGAAAACAGTTTCATAACGTTTTGTCATTGTTTCTTTATTAATATGGTTTATAAATAATTATTCCTTCCCTAAAAAAGGACGGCAAAAATAGTCATTTTTTATTAAATTTCAAGTATTTCTGAAAAAGTTTTTAAAAATGAGGATGGTGTTCATTCTGAAAAATAAACGAATAGTAATTTACTTTGAACCGTCTTTCTTTTATTTATCTAAAAACTATTAATTTTTACATTATAGTGGAAATATTAATACTAATTTTTCCACTATACTGGAATTTTTAGTACTTTTACAACATGAATTTAATTACTAGAATATCTGAAAAGAGACTAACGCAATGGCTTTTTAAAGGTAAAGCATTGGTTTTAACTGGTGCTCGGCAAGTTGGAAAAACTACCTTATTACAAAATTTACTTGTCGATAATAAAGAAATGCTTTGGCTAAATGCCGATGAAACCATTGTAAGAGAACGATTGGAGAACTTAAATTTAGAAGACCTAAAAGGAGTTATTGGAAATTATAAAGTAGTAGTTGTTGATGAAATACAACGTATCCCGAATGCAGGTTTATTGCTAAAATTGTTGGTCGATAATTTTAAATCAACACAAATTATTGCAACAGGTTCATCAGCATTAGATATTTCTGAACGAATTTTCGAACCACTTACCAGCAGACATTTATTGTTTCATTTGTACCCGTTTTCATTAGCAGAAATGTACCATGGAAAATCTGCCTTTGAGGTAGAACAAAAATTGCCTTTTCACTTGGTTTATGGCTGTTATCCTGATATTTACAACTACCAATCTGATGCCGAAACACTATTAAAAAATTTAGCCAATCAATATTTATATAAAGACGTGTTGGTTTGGAAAGATATTCGGAAGCCAGAATTGTTAGATAAATTGTTGAAATTATTGGCACACCAAATTTGTTCGGAAGTATCAATAAACGAATTAGCTAACCAACTAAAAGTAAAATCGGAAACCATTGAAAGCTACATCGATTTGCTCGAAAAATCGTTTGTTATTTTCCGTTTAAACGCTTATAGCACAAACACACGAAAAGAAGTAACCAAAATGAGTAAAATTTACTTTTGGGACAATGGTATCAGAAATGCGATAATTAGAAATTTTGATGATTTAAACACCCGACAAGACAAAGGGCTACTTTGGGAAAATTTTATTATTTCCGACAGAATGAAAATGAATGCTTGGAGCAATACCGACATTCAATCGTTTTTTTGGAGAAACTACAACCAAAGCGAAGTGGATTATATTGAAAACAACAAGGGAAAACTTTTTGCCTACGAAATGAAATGGAATAGTAAAAAAAATCCGAAAATCAGTAAAGCTTTTACCAACAGCTACCCCAATGCCTCAACCGAAATAATTACTCCTCGTAATTTTTTCGATTTCTGTAAATTAAATGGATAGGTTATTTTTTCACAAACTTTTTCGTGTTTTTCTCACCTTTATTATCGGTTAGGCTAATAAAATAGATGCCATTAGCAAAATTACTGATATCAATAATTTTATAAAGTTCATTATCCTTTAAATTGCTTTGATAAGTTACATTTCCTAATAAAGAATAAATGATAACTGAAGCAGCTTTGTTGTTGGTTCTATTAATAGTAATCTGATTTTGAGCAGGATTAGGATAAATTTCAAATTGGTTTTCAGTTCTATTTTCATTAATGTTGTTGGGCAATTGGATAACATGAGGTAAATCTACATAAGAAGGAAAAAGATTTGTAAATTCTAACGTAATTTGACTTTGCTGTGGGTACATCCAACTTCCGTTGTAGTTATAGCCTAATGTATCGCCAGGACTCCATCTAAAAAACTGGTTGGCGTTGTTTGGCAAGTGAAGATTTGATTGATATTTAGGATGATTGCTGCTGCTTACTAAAAACTTTATGGTATGACCAGCTCCAAAAGTATGTCCGAGTGGCAACATATCAAATTCAAAATGATAAAAAGTATTGTTATCAATGTTTGTTAAAACAATATTATCGTTTTGATTTCCTTGAAAAATAGACTTAGCATATTCCCTGGCTTTAGCATTAACAACCCCTTCTGTAATAAACATTTCCCTTCCATCAGGGTAAACATCTAGTATTCTAACTACCAAATCGAAATCAGTTTTAGCAGTTGAGTAAGTGGTTGTATTTCCTTTGGCATAAAGAGATGCTTTTGGAAAACCAATAACTGTCATGGTATCTGTAAGTGGAGCTGTTTCAAAAGAAATAACATCAGCACGATTCATTGTTGTTGGTGCATATAATGGATTCGCTAAATTAATTGACCCTTGTGAACGCCCATTAGTTACAGGCAACTTTGGTATCATATTATTTCCTCCAATAGTTAACACAGGGTTGTTTGGGTCGGCTGTGTAAGCAATTGTTCCTTCGTTGGTTGTGGGAGCATTTCCATTTGCAGTTTGATTTTGGTGAAGATAAATTTTCTCTCTAACCACTCCATTTGAAAATGGCAGAGAATCTGTTTCCAACCAATAATTACCTATTCCAACATTATTAATATCATTTGATGGTCCTGTAATGTAAATTCTAATATCCTTTATCTGATCAAAATAAGTAGAATCAAAAGCCACTAATGGTTGGTATAAATTAAAAAGCGGTGGAGAAAGAGCGGGTAACGAATAATAAAATGAAGAAATTACGCCTCCCACATTCAGTTCAACTAACAAACTATCGAGCGAACCTTGTCCGCCAATGTAATTTAAAAATTTATAGTAAGGTACCATAAAATTTTTTGCAGGAACACGAATGGTATTTGTTCCTAATGTTTGCCAATCTTGCGATTCTGGGATAATAAAAAATGGTTCTCCGCCTAAATGTTTTCTATACCAATAAAATAATTCAGAACTATAAATATCATTTATCAAGGTGGAATCTGTGAGTAAATTACTTGGGTTTAAGTTTATATCGAAGCCCAACACGTCTTTTACGTTTTCGGGATATACCTCATCGCCAACAGCAACAGAGCCTATTGTTTGGTGTGTCCAAGGCCCAATAACCATTTTTTGATTTGAGGTTGGATTTTGGTTTCTGATGTTATTAAAGGTGCGTAATTGTCCATCAACAAAAATATCCCACCAACCAGATAAATGATAAATAGGTTTGTTTAAATTTTTATAACGAGAAGTTGTTCCATTTGCATCTGAATAACCTTGTGCATCAACAGGGGCAAATGAAGCATCTAAATCTGCTCGAAGTGGAGAACTCGGATGTGCTCCTGATGGAAATCCATTGTTATCATGAACAACGAACCAATCAATTAAATCACTTGCTAACTTATATTTTGAAGTATATCCGTAATCAGCAGGACTGTGTAAGGTATTCGTTAAACTCGTATCAAACCCCACTAATGAGTGTCTGTCTATAAAGTCCAATTTTTTTCAATTTTTTCCTTTTGGAATTTTATTCCAGCCAGTTATTTAGGGCTAATTTCTGTAATTTTTTTCTATTAGTCCATTTTTTTTGTTTTTATCATTTTT
>JAHYJH010000148.1 GCA_019429185.1 Vicingaceae bacterium | reverse complement strand
CACAAACAAAGGAAGGACTGAACGTAAATTTCTTTGAAATTAGAATAGGAATTGGTTTTACTAATAGCCTATTCATAAAGTAGAGGATAGCTATTGTTGGTGTAAAGAGCAACAATTGTGATGGTTTGCGAACCGCTAAGTACGTGACCCGCTTGGTTTATCCTGAGCGTAGCCGAAGGACCAGTGGTGTGAGAGGTGCACTCCGTCAGTTTATCTGGCGGAGCCATCTACTCGATTGGCGGTTCGTTGTTCTTTTAATCTCAATAATCATATCGTCAATTGTCTTTGTTTCCGTAATTATTTTATCTTTTAATTCTTCTTTAATCGGCAGTTTTTTATAGTCAGCAGAATTTTCTGAATGTATTGGTATAATTCCTTTTTTCGGATTTACAAGATTGCAAACATCAGCAAGACAGTCAGCTGAAGCGTGACCGCTTGTATGAATTTTACTCAATTTTGGGAAATTATCTATAAAATCCAAGTACTTTTTATTTGCATGTTTACTTTTTGGATTGACATATTCTTTCCACATAGAATAAATTAGAATGGTCTTGTCTTTCTCTAGTAATGGCAATAAAAACTCAATGTAATCATTGAATTTGTCAGTTGCACGGACTAACATGCAAAAACCTTTGTCTTGCATCCATTGTATTAACTTATCGTTTTCTTTCCAGAAAGCATAAGGTTCTCCAAAATCAAATAAGGCACTTTTTTTACCAGCTGAATCTGAAAAAATTTCTAAAACGTTCTTTTGGAAATCATCACATACAAAAGGTCTGGCTTTCATTTCTTTGTTAGCCGCATGAAATGTAGCCAATCGTTCCATATCGGTAGATGAACACATTACAAATACATTTTTGAATTCTTTCATTAATTCAACAACTTCACTTTTCAATTCATTTTCGTGCCTTACTCTTTCATCCAAACGTGAAAGCATTGTTCCTTCTGTAATCAAAAAATCAATCTTTCCTTGTTTTAGAATTAATTTTTCAATCGTTGGTAGAAGACCTTTGCTAAGATAACCGTGTCCACGAAAATCACCTGTATGCAAAATTCGTTTTCCATTTGCTTCAATTAAAAACATAAAAGTATCGTAAGCCGAATGGCTTACGAAATATGGTATTATTTTAATATCTCCAACTTTTAATATCTGTTGGGATTCAAAAGATTGCATTGCTTCAATTTTTGCAATTTCTTTTTCCGACTGTTCTTTGCGGTCTTTTATAAATGCAAGTCGTTGATGCTTACATAATGCAACTCTTTTTGCAACCTTGCCAATATTTTGAGAAATAGAATCAGGAACAAGATGAAAAAGTCCTAAATGGTCTCCATGATAATGTGTGTAAAATATCGCATCAATACCCTTTGTTATCTGTTCAATTGCATCGAAATTGGTAAAATCATCATTAACAATTCCTTCACCATCAGGAAGATTTTGACCCAAATCTATTAGGATTTTTGTGTTGTCAGTTGCAATTTCGGTTATGCAACCTCCTATTTGATCAATGCCTCGATGAATGATTATTTTCATTTTATAATTTTGTAATCAATATTATGATTTTTTAAAAGCTTCTCTATGTCTTGAATCCTTTCTTTTCTACCAAGAGTGTCTTTGGTATATGTGTTTGCAATTATTAGTTTGGGAATTTTATTCAGAGTAAGTTTTGGGCAAACGATTTTCGTCAACCCTAAGTTATTTTTAATCTCTATGAGTTTTTTATAATAATCCAATAATTCCATCTCATACTTATCGATAAATAAATGATATTTTCGCATTTGCTCAATAATCTCAGGCGTATTAGGATTCCTTATTGAATCATTCCTTAAACGGCTGTCCGAAATTCCTTTTAATTCAATAAAAGACAAAACACCTCCTGTCAATTCAATCAAATCTATTCTTAATTTGCCAATTTCAGTGTCTTGATTGAACTGGAACTCTGAGTCGATATAATTTGAGTTTCCCGTTATCATTTTCCCTTGAATCCATTTTTCAGCCGGATTCTCATCATTGATATGTCGTAAATAATCACTCTTGATGCGATTTTTAATATCTGCAATGTTTGTTTCGTTTAGATTTGTTAAATCAATTGGGTCATATTTAAATATATCCGTTCCCTTTTTTGTTTTTCCACGAGGTTTATCATCACCCAAATATTTCTGATGAGTTTCAGCCACAAAACCATTAGCATAAACAATTTTAGCAACTGAACCTCCGTAATAATAAACATTGATATAGTTGTCTTTGCGAATTTCTATATACAGCTCATTATCTTCACGTAACAGTGACCACCATTTGAGTTGTTGAGTCTTTAATTCTTCAAAGATTTTCGCTTTTGGATTAAGTGTTAAAAAAGTTCCTTTCATTTTTTTGTCATAATTATTGGATGCTCCGCTGTCTTTTTACAATGACCGCCAACGTTTTGCAGCTACCCGAAGGTGGCGATTTCGGAGCACTTCACTGTCAACCAAGCACAAACTTTGATAGAAGCACAAATCTTGATTTAACCACTGAACCGCCACTTGCGCCAAACCCGTGTTGAACTAAACCTACGGTAGCATTAAACCGATAGTTATTATCTTTGCAAAGATAACCAATAAATTAAAAATCATGACAAAAAAAAGAACACAGAAGATTTAAGGGAGAACAAACTCATTAATCAAGCAAAACGAGAAATAGAAGGATTCACAGCACTTCTCCATCGGTTTGAGCGAACCGCATCTATTTTAGGTAGAAGCACAAGTACCTTCGAGAATTATGCTCGTTGTATAGCATCGATATCGTTGTATTATGGTAAGATACCCATCGAATTAGATCCCGAACAAGTACATGAATACTTGTTTTACCTTCAAAAAAAATCAAAAACACCCTCACAAACCTATTTTAAGCATACCGTATATGGGCTACGATTTCTATTGAAATCAGAAGGGTATCCTTATGAATATCTTCGTCTTCCGCAAATCAAGGGAGAAAAAAAACTTCCTGTAGTATTAAGCAAAGAAGAAGTTTGGGGAATGCTTAGCTGTTGCAAATTACTCAAGCATAAAATATTAATAGGCTTACTCTATGGCTGTGGACTTCGGTGTATGGAAGCAAGAAATGTTCGCATACAAGACCTTGATTTTCATCGGAAACAACTCAAAGTAGTACAGGGAAAAGGGAAGAAAGACAGGTATGTTCCACTTTCAGAACACTTGATACGAGGATTGCAAAAATATATTCAGTTTGAAAAGCCAAAAGATTGGTTGTTTAATGGACAACCACTTGCTAATCGAGCTGGAGGAGATTTCGATAGCAGGTATTCTCAGCGTGGAGTTCAATGGGCTGTGAAGCAAGCTGCAAAAGCAGCTAAAATAACTAAGGAAGTAAGTGTACACACCCTCCGACATACATACGCTACACACCTCTTAGAAGATGGGTTGGATATATTAACCGTGAAGGAACTGTTAGGACACGCCAACATTGAAACAACCATGGAATACTTGCACATTGCCCAATTACAAAACATAAGGGCATTTAGTCCACTTGACACCCTTTTTACCCAATGCAGCCCAAAATAGCCTGCACTGAGCGAAGTCCAAGAGAAGTAGCCGATGTATTAAACAAGCTAGGGATAAAAATAGAACACTTAGGATTAAATTCGTGGCAACTTCGCACCTTGTCAGCTTTAAAAAAGTGCCGTACAGCAGCACTTGGAGGACATATTGATGCCTGTGATAATTGTGATAATATAACCATTAGTTACAACAGTTGCAGAAATCGCCACTGCCCCAAGTGTCAAGGAAAAAACAGAGAGAATTGGATACAAGCAAGAGAAGCAGAACTTTTGCCAGTTCCCTACTTCCATGTGGTGTTTACCTTGCCTGAAGCTATTAATACTTTAGCTATACATAACCCTAAATTGGTTTATAGCTGCTTGTTTGAAGCAGTATGGGAAACGATAAGTTTATTTGGTAAAAACAAAGGGATACAAATGGGAATGGTTAGTATATTGCATACGTGGGGACAAAACCTAAGTCTGCACCCACATTTGCATTGCATTGTTCCTGGAGGAGGAATAGACAAGCAGGGGAAATGGGCAAATGTTCGTGTTGATGGAAAATTCTTGTTTTCGGTAAAAGCTTTATCAAAAGTATTTAGAGCAAAATATTGCGATAAACTCAAAGAAAAAAATAGTATCCAATATCAAAAAATAAGGCAACAATTATGGGAAAAACCTTGGGTGGTGTTTGCTAAGCGACCATTTGGAAATGCTAAAGCAGTAGTGGAATACCTTGGGCGTTACACACACAAGATAGCCATTAGCAACCATAGAATAAAATCCATAGAAGAACAAACCGTTACATTTGTTTACAAAGATTACAGGGAAAAAGGAGCAAAGAAAGAAATGACTCTTTCTCACGAGGAGTTTATACGAAGATTTTCCTTACACATCTTACCCAAACGCTTTGTAAAAATAAGGCACTATGGTTTTTTGAGTAGCACATGGAAACGCCAAAAACTAAAACTACTTCAGCAGCAACTATTTGTAAGAATAGTTCATCAACCAGAAAAGAAAATTATGCTTCATAAATGTAGGTGTTGCAAAATTTGAAATTTACGCACTATACTAATCTTTGATAAACGAGGTCCACCAACAGCGTATCTTGGCAGTGCCGAAAAAATAATGAGCTATGAAAGTTAATTTTATGGGTAGGGGAAGTTATGTCCATAAAACAAAAAAATAAGAAGAAAAAGTACCGAAAAACCCTTTCAATCATTAAAATTGTTGTGCTAACAACTTAACAACAACAAACCATCATCACGATAAGTCCATAATAGCCCGGTTCCGTTCAACACGGGTTTCATTGTTGGTGCTACGCACCCAACGAAACCCTAGCTGTTATGCACAGTTATTTTCTTATTCTTCCCATTTTATATGATTTTCTTTAACGTCATATTTTCCTTTTAATAATTTTCCATTTTCCATTTTCTCAATTCTTAAATTCTTGTCTATCGCTTTTAGCTC
Organism: Vicingaceae bacterium; assembly: GCA_019429185.1. Classification (GTDB taxonomy): domain Bacteria; phylum Bacteroidota; class Bacteroidia; order Flavobacteriales_E; family Vicingaceae; genus BRH-c54. Next base: position 1,756 of record JAHYJH010000148.1, on the reverse strand, counting down.
AATGGGAACAACGAAATTAGAAGTTCTGATGTCAAATAATCCGTAGGCTCCATCTTTTTCAACAATTAGAAAATTATCGTAAGTCGTTTTAGTAATATTAGAATACTCACAAGAAAGTTGTGTGTTTCCTTTATAATTGATTATGCCAAATTTACCTTGTTTACTGATAATGAATGTTGCAACGCTGTCATTAGTGAAAATAAATTTTGATTTGATGCTTTCATATTCAAATGGAATAATAGTACTGCCGCTTTCTAAACTAAGCAATCCCCAGTTTCCTTTTTCATCATTGGCGCTAATAACACCAAATTTAGTGTCATCTAGTTCTTTAAAGAAACTATATTTGCATTGGATTATTTCTTTTTTCTGTTTCGTATCATACACACCTACTTTTCCATTTTCTACGAAATAATAGCGCTTGTTGTAACTTGATTCATAAGGAGTCCACAATTCCCAAGCGTTTTGATAATTAGCTTCTTTTATAAGTTCTACACCATTTGTATCAACAAATACAAAGTTAGAGTCACTGTAACTGGTTTTGTAAAGCATAAAAACTCCATAGTTCGTATACGAATAACTTCTATAATAATTTGGATGTTTTGGTTTGTAAACAAAAGGAACAACAATTTTTCCTTGTTTATTGATAACCCCTGCTTTTTTATCTGAATTTTCAAGTATTACAAAATCATTTTTTGGATATGCTTCTACGTTTTCATAAATAAAGGGTGCTATAGTGTCTCCTAAATAATTAACCACGCCATACTTATAGTTGTCATTTTTAAAAGCGAAGCCACCATTAAATTGATGGAACCAATTGTTTATTTTGGACGGAACTATTTTTTTTCCTTTATCATCAACTACAAAACTTTCTTCGAGAGATTGCCCTAAAATCAAATTTTCCTTTATGAGATAATAAAATGTTGCACGATATGATTGTTTTGCAGAAATGAATTTCCTAGAATTAAAATTAAACAATAACGAAACGGTTGCGCTTTCACCTTCAATGAGTATGTTTATATAATTACTGACTGTATTTTGATTCAATCTATTATATTCAAGTTCATTAACTTCTGGGCGGACTTCATAAATACTTATAGAAAATTTGCTTTTCAACTCTATATTCCTTATTTCCTTTTCGGTAGAAGTATTATATACAAAAAATGTCTTTCCTTTTTGAATAATTAAGTAATCTTTATACTCAGGGTTCGTTGGATATTTCAAGCTATGAATTGAGTCGATTAAATCACAACCCTTATACTCATTTGCGATGTTTCCGTTTCGTTTATCTACAAGAGAAAATTTGCCTTTTTTATCTTGTATAATTTCATATTTAGAATGAGATTGGCTGAAAGCATTTAGACTTAACAAGAGTGAAAAGATGCAAAATATAACTAGTTTCATTTTCTTCTTTTTTTATAATTGTTATTATTGTTGAATTTATTTTTTCTGTTAAACGAAAAATTCAAATCTTCCCGTTTTGTCTGCGAAGTATCCGTCCTAATTGTGCATAACGTTTCGCGTATATAACTTGTGGCGGTTTTCGGAGCACTTTCCTGTCCACCGAGACCAAACTTACTTAAAAGCACAAAGCTTTAATTTACCACTGAACCCGCTTTTTTGCCAAACACCTGTGTGTGCCTTGCATGCGTGCTGCACCACACCATAGCGAAGCTACAGAATAAATTGCAAAAATGCAAATTTATTTAATAGTAAGCAAAGGAGTGGGGCAAAATTTTCTAGGAGGTGGAAATCCTCT
>JAHYJH010000014.1 GCA_019429185.1 Vicingaceae bacterium | reverse complement strand
CGATTAAAACAGTAAGTTTTATGAAAAAATAATGTACATTTGTAGTGATTTAGGAAAATTGGTAAATGGGTTCTACGATTTTCTTTAAATCAAAATGAAAAAAATGAATTTTTAGAACCCACCTATAGTAAAAGACATTGCCGCATTTGATCGACTTGTAAAAGACAAATTATCTCAAATAGAAGAAATTAGAAATATGCACTCAATGATAGTTATTTCTAAAGATAAATGTTCTAAGGTGTTACCTTATGAGTATTAATTTGAGTTCGTTTTTTATTTTGAACTCAGTCCTCTTTGTATAATTCTTTCGCTTGCTTAGCAGAAACAGTTATTCCTTTAATAAAAGAAGAACTAAACCCATTATGTTCCATCTCGTTTAATCCTGCAATTGTACAACCTTTTGGTGAAGTTACTTTGTCAATTTCATCTTCGGGATGAGAATGGTTGGCAATTAATAAACTTGCAGCACCACGAGCGGTTTGGGCTGCCATTTTTAGAGCTTCGCTAGCATGAAAATCAATTTCATTCCCACCTTGAGATGCCGCTCTTATTGCCCGAAGAAAAAAAGCAATTCCACAAGCACATAAAGCAGTTGCAGAAGTCATTTGTTCTTCATTAATAATAATGGTTTGACCAACCTTATCAAACAATTGTTGAACAATTGGCAAATGGTTTTTAAATTGGGTGGAAGAAGCAATGCAAGTCATAGACTCTCTTATAGCAATAGCTGTGTTAGGCATGGCTCTAATAACAGGAATAGATGTGCCAATTATTTGTTGAATTTCACTTATTTTTATGCCTGTTACTACAGAAATAACAAGTTGATTTTCCGAAATGGAATTTTTAATTTCATGTAAAACTTCATTGACTTTTTGGGGCAGAACGGCTAAAATAATAATATCAGCATTTGCTATTGCTTCACTATTATTTGAAGTTACCCGACAACCTTTTTCTTGAAAAAAAAGTAATTTATCTGTATTTCTTCTTGTAAGCGTAAAATCAGGAAAATTAAACGATTTACTTTCAATTAGACCTTTTAAAATAGAAGAACCTAAGTTTCCTGTTCCTATTATAGTAATTTGATTTTTCTGTTGCATTGATATTTTTTAAGCAAAAGTAATAACTTAGATTAGATTGAAAAACAAGTCTTCCATTTCTTTGTAATTAATTTAATATCAAACATATAATTAAACTATGGACTACAGTAAAAAAAACAACAAACCTGTTTTACTTTAGGTAAAAAAGAATAAAAGTTGGAAATCACGAATATTATTTCATTTCTTTGCACCTTTAAATTCAAAAAATCATTCCATAATTACACAAAATGATTTTAAAAATATGAGCATGACAAAAAATTTAGTTATTGTTGAGTCTCCTGCTAAAGCCAAAACTATAGAAAAATTTCTTGGAAAAGAGTTTACTGTAAAATCTAGTTTTGGGCACATTAGAGATTTACCAGGAAAAAATATATCAATAGATATTGAAAACAACTTCAAACCAGATTATGTAATCCCTTCGGATAAGAAAAAATTAGTAGCCGAACTTAAAAAAATGGCTAAAGAAGCTGAAATGGTTTGGTTGGCTTCGGATGAGGATCGTGAAGGAGAGGCAATTTCATGGCATTTATTAGAGGCATTGGGTTTAAAAGAAGAGAAAACAAAACGGATTGTTTTTCATGAAATAACCAAAACAGCCATTACAAAAGCAATAGAAAATCCAAGAAAAATTGATACAAACTTAGTCGATGCCCAACAAGCCAGAAGAGTGTTAGATAGATTAGTTGGATATGAATTATCACCTGTTTTATGGAAAAAAGTTAGACCATCACTTTCTGCAGGTAGAGTTCAGTCTGTTGCCGTGCGTTTAATTGTGGAACGTGAACGTGAAATAGAAAAATTTACTTTTGAATCAGCCTACAAAGTAGTTGCTCAATTTCAAACAAACGATGGAGCAACAATAAAAGCAGAATTGCCCAATCGTTTTAAAACAAAACAAGAAGCAGAAACATTTCTTAATAATTGTAAAAACGCTCAATTTTCAATAGAAGATTTAGAAACAAAACCATCAAAAAGATCTCCAGCAGCACCATTTACAACCTCAACCCTTCAACAAGAAGCAAGCAGAAAGCTAGGATTTTCAGTTGCCCAAACAATGTCGGTTGCTCAAAAATTATATGAGTCTGGAAAGATTACTTACATGAGAACAGATTCTGTTAATCTTTCTAATGATGCCATCGGAGCAGCAAAAAAAGAAATTACAACTTCTTATGGAGAAGCTTTTTCACAAGTAAGAAAATTTACAACTAAATCAAAAGGAGCTCAAGAAGCCCACGAAGCTATTCGCCCAACTTATATGAATGTTCATTCCGTTAGTGGCGATAGTGCTCAAACACGATTGTATGATTTAATTTGGAAAAGAACCATTGCTTCTCAAATGAGCGATGCAAAACTCGAAAAAACCACCATTACCATAAAAATTTCAACAACAAAAGAAAAATTTCTTGCAAAAGGAGAGGTATTACTTTTTGAAGGATTTTTAAAAGTATATCTTGAGTCTAATGATGACGAAGCTGAAGAAGATAAAGAAGGAATTTTGCCTCCAGTTAAAATAAATGACACACTTGTTGCTAACGAAATTGCTGCAACCGAACGCTTTTCTAACCATCCACCAAGATATACAGAAGCAAGTTTAGTTAAAAAATTGGAAGAATTGGGTATTGGCAGACCTTCTACTTATGCTCCAACAATTTCCACTGTTCAAAAACGAGGTTACATTATAAAAGAAGACAGGGATGGAGGACAACGAAATTATGCTGTTTTAACATTAAAAAACAATGAACTGAAACAACAAACACTTAAAGAAAACTTTGGCTTTGAAAAGAAAAAAATGTTCCCAACTGATATAGGTATTGTTGTTACCGATTTTTTAGTAGAGAATTTTGGGAAAGTGTTGGATTATAATTTTACTGCAAAAGTGGAGCAAGAATTTGATGAGGTTGCTGAAGGATTGAAAAAATGGACAGATATGATTTCCGATTTTTATACTCCTTTTCACGCACAAATTACAGATACCTTAGAACATGCAGATAGGGCAAGCGGAGAAAGACTGCTTGGAATAGACCCAACATCAAAAAAACCAGTTATTGCCCGAATTGGAAAATTTGGACCAATGATTCAAATTGGGAAAACGGAAGATGAAGAAAAACCTAGGTTTGCAAGTTTAATGTCTGATCAAAACCTGACTAATATTACCTTAGAACAAGCCTTAACATTATTTCAATTCCCAAAAACACTCGGAAAATACGAAAATGAAGAAATTGTTGTTGCTCAAGGCAGATTCGGACCTTATATAAAATATCAAGAAAAATTTGTGTCCATACCAAAAGGAGAAGAAATAACTTCGGTTACTTTACAAAGAGCAATAGAATTAATAAAAGAAAAAAAACAAGCAGACGCACCAATAACTCATTTCAATGAATTGCCTGTTCAAAAAGGAGTGGGAAGGTTTGGTCCTTTTATTAAGTGGAACAATATGTTTATTAATGTTAGCAAAAAATATAACTTTGATAACCTATCAGATGCAGATATAAAAGCTTTAATTGAAGATAAACTTCAAAAAGAAAAAGATAAATACATACATAATTGGGAAAGCAAAGGTATTTCTGTTCAAAAAGCACGTTGGGGAAGATTTACTATTGTGAAAGGAAAAACTAAAATTGAACTGCCAAAGGATACCAATGTGGAAAAAATGACCTTAGAAGATGTAGAAAAGTTGATAGCGAGCAAAACTAAAACAAAAGGCAAGAAGAAAAAGAAATAAGGTGTTAGGTGTTAGTAATTAGGTGTTAGTGGTTAGGTGTTAGCGTCATTCCGAACAAAATTTTACATCCCGAGTGTTCGGGATAGTAAAATGAAGTGAAGGAATCTTATTAATGTAGTAAATGTAAATGTAAAAATAACTTTCAACTTTATAAACTATAAAGACTAACTTTGACATGAAATTTTCAGACTACTTTAATCCCATAGATAGTAAACAAGAGGTGTTTGCTTTTGATTATAATGAAAATCAATTTGCTACAACCATTCTTTTATTTAATGCTGAACAAAACGATTTAGAAGGAGTATCTATAGCTATAATAGGTGTTGAAGAAGATAGAAATACCTACAACAACAAAGGTTGTGCATCAGCTCCTAATTTAATTAGAAAACACCTTTATCAGCTCATAACTCCAGGAAATAAGAAAGTAGTCGATTTTGGAAATTTAAAAAGAGGAGCAACAGTTAATGACACCTATTTTGCTCTTAGTGCAATTATTGAAAATCTTATAAAACGTAAAATTATTCCATTAATAATTGGAGGAAGTCAGGATTTGACTTATGCTAATTTTTTAGCATATCAAAAATTAGAGCAAACCGTAAATTTAGTTACAATTGATTCAAAACTCAACTTTGGAGAAGCCCATGATGAAATAAATGCAAATAACTTTTTAACAAAAATTGTACTTCATCAACCTAACTTTTTATTTAATTATGCCAATATAGGTTATCAATCCTATTTTGTTTCAAAAGAAGAATTGGGATTAATTGAAAAACTTTATTTTGACGCTTACCGGTTAGGTCAAATTCAAAAAAATATGGAAGAAGCCGAACCAATTATAAGAAATGCCGATTTCATCAGTTTTGATATATCGTCAGTTCGGCAATCAGAAGCTCCAGCAAATAAAAATGCATCTCCAAACGGATTTTATGGAGAACAAGCTTGCCAACTTACCCGTTATGCAGGAATGAGCGATAAACTTACTTCCATAGGGTTTTATGAAACGAATCCAGAATTAGATATCAACAATCAAACAGTTCATAGTGTTGCCCAAATGATATGGTATTTTATTGAAGGAGTAAATTCAAGAAAAAATGATTTCCCAATAGGAAGCAGAACAAATTATACAAAGTATCTTGTTACCATATTAGACGGAAAACACGATTTAATTTTTTACAAAAGTGACAAAAGCGACAGGTGGTGGATGGACATACCTTATCCTATTCATTCAAAAATAAAATATGAACGTCATTTATTAGTTCCATGTTCTTACAAGGATTATCAAACAGCAACCAATAATGAAATGCCTGATAAATGGTGGCAAACATTTCAAAAATTGATTTAATTAACGTGTGAACTTAAAATTTTTCAACTTTTTGTTAGTTATCAAACACCTTGTTTTTCAAGTTATCAACAAGAAATTAACAAAATAAAATCGAAAAAGTTTTTTTATATTATAAATTTTTATTTATCTTAGCCGACTAATTGACAAACATTATTAATAATTTAGCTTAAAAATTAAACCAACTAAACAATAATTGTATGAGAAAAGTATTACTTTCTTTATCCTTAACAGCGGTAAGTTCTATAACTTTATTGGCTCAACAAGATGCTCAATTTACACAAAACATGTTTAATAAACTATCCATAAACCCTGGATCTGCTGGACATAATGGTGGTATTTGTGGTACGTTGTTAACTCGTCAGCAATGGACTGGCTTTGAAGGAAATCCTCAAACACATTTATTTAGTGCAGATGCACGCTTTAGCAAACATGGCGTTGGGCTTACTGTTTTCCAAGACAAATTAGGTATAGAAACATCATTTGTAGCAAAATTAGCTTATGCTTATCACTTACAATTAGGACCAGGCGAATTAGGAATTGGAATTGAAGGTGGAATGTTGAGCAAAAAATTCGGAGATAACTTTATAGCAATAGATGACCCAAATTTAGACCCATCAATTCCTAACGCAGGAACTTCTGCTTCTACTTTCGATTTTGGTGCAGGATTATACTATTCTATAGCTAATAAAATGTATGTTGGTATTTCTACACTTCACATTCCTCAAACTTCCGTTGAAGATGCAGCAGCTGGAACTACTGCGGGTGATGTTGGAGCTCTTAATTTTGAACAATCTCGTCATTATTATATAATGGCAGGATATGATTGGGATATCAATAATGATAAAAAATGGATTTTAAAACCTTCTATTCTTGCAAAAACAGATGCTGCATCTACCCAATTAGATGTTAATGTTCTAATTGAATACAATATGAAGGTATGGGGAGGCGTTACTTATAGAATAGAAGACGCTATTGGAATTATTGTTGGAGCTAACATTGGTGATTTTATTAAACTTCCAGGATTAAAATTAGGTGTTGCTTATGATTTAACAACATCTTCTTTGGGAGACCACAGCAGTGGTAGTTTTGAATTAATGCTTAGATATTGTACAAGTATTTATAAACAACCAAAAAGAGAAGTTTATCGTTCTGTTAGATTTTTATAATAAACTGTAACCATTTTTTAAAACACACGTTTAAGGCAACTCATCTTCAAAACAAAAACAATAAGTTGAAGATGAATAGTAACCACTTTTTATAAAATAAGTGGTAAAAGAAAAAGAAGGAGGTAACAATGAAAAGAATAGTAATATTAATGACTATAGTCATTCTTTATGCATGTAGTAAAGGTAATGGCGAATTAATTGGTGTTCAAGGAAGAGAGGAATGGTATCAACCAGACCCTTTCGGAATGTTGTTTATCCCCATGGGTAGCTACAACATGGGTCCATCTGACCAAGATGTCCCTTATGCTCTTACCGCTCAAACCAGAACGGTTTCTGTGCAAGCATTCTATATTGATCAAACGGAAATTTCTAACAATGAATACCGTCAGTTTGTATATCATGTTAGAGATTCTATTTTCCGTAAAATTTTGGCAGATGATAATGAAGATCTTTTAATTACTGTAAATGAATTTGAAGAAGAATATGATGAGCCAATTCTTGATTGGTATGCTAAAGTTAGGTGGAATGAGCCAGAAATAAGAGAAGCTTTAGAACCCATGTATTACAATCCTGCTGAACGGTATATGAACAGAAGGGAAGTAGATACCCGTAAATTAAACTACACCTATTATTGGATAGATTTCAGAAGTGCATCAAAACGATCAAACAGAGATGCACTTAATGGTCCAGAAGGAGCTAGACATGCTTTTTCTTTAGATAGAAGTAAATTTATTATGCGAGATGTAATTAATGTATATCCTGATACATTGGCTTGGATTCACGATTTTACCTATTCATTTAACGAGCCAATGACTCAAAATTATTTTTGGCATCCTGCTTATGATGATTATCCTGTTGTGGGTGTTTCTTGGAAACAAGCAACAGCTTTTAGTATTTGGAGAACAAGACTATTACATGCTTACTTAGCAGAATTAGGATCTCCTCCAGTAAATGATTTTAGATTGCCAACGGAATCTGAGTGGGAATATGCTGCTCGTGGAGGATTAGATTTAAGTCCTTATCCATGGGGTGGTCCTTACATCAGAAATGCCAGAGGTTGCTTTTTAGGAAACTTTAAACCAATGAGGGGTAACTATATTGATGATGGAGGTTTTCACACAGTAAAAATAAATTCTTATAACCCTAATGATTTTGGATTATATTGTATGGCTGGAAATGTTGCAGAATGGACAAGTAACGCATTTGATGAATCTGCATATAATTTTGCACATGATTTGAATCCTGATTATTTATATGACGCAAAAGATGAAGAACCTGAAGTGTTGAAACGAAAAGTGATTAGAGGTGGCTCATGGAAAGATATAGGATATTATTTACAAACAGGAACTAGAACTTATGAATATCAAGATACAGCTAAATCTTATATTGGATTTAGATGTGTGATGACATACTTAGGAAGAGCAAAAGATGATAACTTATAATCAAAGTAATTAAATTAAAAACCTATCTAAAATTGTATTAACTTTTAAAACTAAACACTATGGGATTTGTAGAATTTTTATTTGAAACTAAAAAGGGTAAAACCATTATGGGGTTACTTTATGGACTTGGTGCCGCTGTCGTTATTATCGGAGCACTATTTAAAATTATGCACTGGCCAGGGGCAGGACCTATGCTTGTTATCGGATTAGGTACTGAAGCATTGATTTTTGCGGTATCAGCTTTTGAGCCACAACATTTACCACTAGATTGGACGTTGGCTTATCCTGAGTTAGCAGGAATGGATGATGAAGATGGACATGGAAAAAGAGGAAATGCTGTTGAACAATTAGATAATATGTTAGAAGAAGCTAAAATTGGACCAGAATTAATCGAAAGTTTAGGTCAAGGATTAAGAAGCTTAAGTACAAATGCAAATAAATTATCAGAAATATCAGATGCTTCCGTTGCAACAGCAGAATATACTTCTAGTTTGCAAAATGCATCTTCAAAAGTAACTACACTTGCTGGTTCTTATGAAGAAGCATCTCAAGCATTAACTGGCTTAACAAGTGCTGCTGAATCTGGTGCTGCTACAGGTGATAACCTAAAAAGAATGGCATCTACCTTAGAAGCGTTGAACGCATCTTACGAGTCTCAATTAAATGGTTCCCAACAACAAGCTGAAACAATGAAAGCAATGTATGCTGGAATAACTGCGTTGATGACAAATCTTTCTGATTCGGTTGAAGATACTAAACGATATAAAGAAAACATTGCTGAATTATCTACTAACTTGTCTGCTTTAAATAATGTTTATGGCAATATGTTAACAGCGATGAAATCGTAACTAATTATTTTTTGTTTAACTAATTTTTAAAATTATAAAATTATGAGTGGAGGAGATTTACCACCAAGGCAGAAGATGATAGGTATGATGTACCTCGTGTTAACAGCCTTATTAGCAATGAACGTATCAAAAGATATTTTGGATGCCTTTATAGTAGTAAATACTGGTATTGAAAATTCAACAGATTCATTTGCCGATAAAACCGGAATTTACTATACAGCTTTTGCTAGTGCCGCACAAGACGACCCTGTTAAATCAGGTCCTTATAGAGACAAAGCAAATAAAGTAAAGAAAATGTCTGACGATTTATATGAACACATCGCTAGCTTAAAAAAACATCTTATTAAAGAAACAGATAAGTTACCTGATGACGCACCAGATAGTTTGTTTCATATAAAAAATGTTCAAAGTAAAGATAATTACGATATCCCTACTCAGAAAATGGGTTTAGCTGATCCTGCTACACCAAAAGATGGTGAGTGGTCTGCTGTTGATTTACGAAAAAAAATGAATGCTTATCAAAATGGGTTGTTAGAATTGTTTAAAGATAACAAAGATGCACTCGAAGTTATGAAGCAAACTTTAGCAGTTTTAGAAACGCCAGACCCAAAAAAAGGTTCAAGTGATGATAAGAATTGGGAATCGATGAATTTTTATCACGTTCCGTTAGCAGCAGTAATTACTATTCTTTCTAAATTTCAATCGGATGTTAGAAGTGCAGAAGCAGAAGCTGTTGCAAAACTTTATGAAAATATTGATGCAGGGTCTGTTTCGTTTAGTAAAGTAGATGGTTTTGCATTTGCTAAAAAAGCATTTTTAAATGAAACGGATTCTTTTGCTGCTCAAATATTTACAGCAGCTTATGACGATACACAAAATCCTGAAATTTTTATTGGAAAAGTAGATAGTACTGCATGGAAAAACGGAGAAGTAGATGAGGCTAAAATTATGAAAGGCTCTAAAGGAAATTCATGGGAAGATTTTAAAAATGGAGGATGGTATCAATTAAAAGATGTTGAGTTAGGAAAAGGATATTTAAAAATAAAAGAAAGAATTGGCGTTCATCAATGGGGTGGTATAATTAAAGTGAAAACTAAAAAAGGACCTAAAATATATCCTTTTGACCATAGTTTTGAAGTTGGAAAACCATCTACAACTGTAGCTGCAGAAAAAATGAATGTTTTTTATATTGGAGTAGATAACCCTGTTTCGGTTTCAGCTCCTATACCTAACTTCACCGCTTCAGGTCCAGGATTATCTAAAACATCCAAAGGGTATAACATGCGACCTCCTGCTACTGCTAAAACTGTTACCATTGTTGTTACAGGAACAGATGATAATGGAAATAAGGTAAATTTAGGAAAGTCTGAATTTAGAGTAAAGAGAATCCCCGATCCTGTTTCTTCAATAGTGGGTAAATCAGGTTCGTTTTCTATTCAGAAAAATGCTTTAGGTGGTGCATCTACTGTTCAAGCTAAAATGGATAATTTTGATTTTGAAGTAAATGTTAATGTTTCTGCATTTAAGTTTTCTACCGTAAAATCTGGAATGATTACGGAAGAGAAAGTATCAGGTAATAGATTAAATGATAAATGTAAAAGCCTGATAAATGGAGCTGCGAGAAATCAGAAATTTTACATTGAAGATATCAAAGTGAAAATGCCAGATGGCTCCACTAGAACGCTTGCTCCAATTATTGTTCAAGTAATTTAATTAACACAAAGGAGGTTTAAAATGAAAGCTATTAGTTTATCGACAGTATTATTGACATTCTCAATCTGTTTTTTCTCAGGAAATGTTTTTTCTCAGGATTTAAAAGTGTTGGATAAACCTTGGGTTAAAGAAAACACTCCTACTCGAAGAGTAGTTCCCTATACCCATGTGCGAGAACAAGATGTGATGTGGCATAGAAGAATATGGAGAGAAATAGATTTGAGAGAAAAAATCAATCACCCATTGTATTATCCTATTACAAAAATAAATGATAGAAAATCATTGTTTGATGTTATGAAGGATGCTATTATGGAAGGAACTATCACTGCATTTGATGAAGCCGATGATGAATTCACTGTCCAACTAACCATTTCTCAAGCAATTGCTAAAATGGGAGATAGTACAGAAATATTTGTGGAAGATGAATTTGGAGAGTTAGTACCTACTCTAACTTACAAAGAAACAGCAAGTATAGATGTTATTAAATATCAAATGAAAGAAGATTGGTTTTTTGATAGAGAGCGTTCTATTATGGATGTGCGTATTATGGGTATTTCTCCTATTGTATCTGTTTTAGACGAAAACGGTGATTTTAAAGGGTTGAAACGATTGTTTTGGGTTTATTTTCCAGAAGCTCGTTATGTTTTTGCAAATTATGATGTGTTTAACAGACAGAATGATGCAGAACGAAGAACTTTTGAAGATATTTTTTGGAAGAGAATGTTTAACAGCTATATCATTAAACGCTCAAATGTGTATGATAGAGGATTGATTGATTATAAATTAGGTATCGATTTATTGTTAGAAGCTGATCAGATTAAAGAAGAAATTTTTAATATGGAACACGATGTGTGGCATTTTTAATACTATTTTTCTATAACGAAAAAGGATGTTGAAATTCAACATCCTTTTTTTTATGCTCAACACACATAGATTTTTAGGTGTTTTATGAGTTTATTAATTGCCTTTCCTCTGTGACTGATGTTATTTTTTTCTGTCATGCTCATCTCAGAAAAAGTTTTACCATAACCTTTAGGTTTAAAAATAGGGTCATAACCAAAACCCTCCAAACCGCTTTTATCTTCTGTAATTTCTCCTTCAATAATTCCTTCAAAACAAGTTAGTTTTCCATCAATAATCAGAGCAATAACAGTTTTAAAACGTGCATTTCTGTTTGACTTATCTTTCAGTTTTTCTAATACTTTGTTCATATTTTCTTCTGAATTTTTTTGTTCTCCAGCATACCTTGCAGAATATACTCCAGGCTCGCCATTTAAGGCTTCAATTTCAAGCCCAGTATCATCAGCAAAACAATTGTAGCCGTAATTTTTATAAATATATTCTGCCTTCTGAATAGCATTACCTTCAATGGTGTCAGCAGTTTCAGGAATATTTTCTATACAACCAATGTCTTTTAAACTTAATAATTTAATGGAGTTGGTTAGTAAAACATTTATTTCTTTAATTTTATTTTTGTTATTTGTAGCGAAAACCAGTTTTAACATGTTGAAAATTCCTTTTAATATACCTTTTATTTCAGGCAACGAAGTTACTTACATAAATGAAGTAATTGAAAATAAAAGATTTTCTTATTCAGGAGTTTTTTCAAAAAAATGTGAGTTGGAATTATCAAAAATTACAGGCTGCAAAACAGTAAGACTAACAGCAAGTTGTACTTCCGCTTTGGAGTTAGCAGCTTTAGCTATAAACATTAAAGAAGGAGATGAGGTGATTGTTCCCTCATTTACTTTCGTCTCTACCGCAAATGCTTTTGCTTTGAGAGGAGTCAAGTTAGTTTTTGTAGATATCAATCCTAAAACCTTATGTTTGGACGAGAACTTATTAGAAAAAGCAATTACGCCAAAAACCAAAGCGATTGTTTTAGTTCATTATGCGGGATTAACTGAAAATATCGAAAAAATTGTTGAAACTTGTAAAAAGAACAATCTCTTTTTAATTGAAGATGCTGCACAAAGCATTGATTCCTACTACCAAAACCAACACTTGGGAACCTTTGGAGATGTGGGTTGTTTTAGTTTTCACGATACCAAAAACATTCATTGTGGAGAAGGTGGTGCGATACTCATTAATAACAAAAATTTATTAGAAAAAGTTGATATTATTTTGGAAAAAGGCACCAATCGAGCAGCTTTTTTAGCGGGAGAAATTGACAATTACACCTGGCAGAGTTTGGGTTCTAGTTATGGATTGAGTGAAATAAATGCCGCTTTTTTATTCGCACAATTGCAAGAATTAAAGACCGTAACAAAAAAACGAAAAGCATTCTACTCGCTATACCAAAACCTACTTAAACCACTTAAAGAAAAAGGATTCATTGATTTTCCAGAAACAGACAATAATCACAATGCACATATTTTTTTCATTAAATTAGAAAATGAATCCAAAAGAGATGCTTTAATTAATCATCTGAAAAAACAAGGAATCTCGGCATATTTTCACTATTTACCATTACATTTGAGTGAAATGGGAAAACAATATAAATATATTAAATCCGAGAAAGATTTTAGTGCATCAGAAAGTGAAAAAATTGTGAGGTTGCCTTTGTTTTATGGGTTAACGAAAAATGAAATTGAGTTGGTTGGAAAAGGAATTAAACAATTTTTTACAGTTTAATTTTTACTCATAAAATTTATGCCACTAAGGCACAAAGACACAAAGAAACACAAAGAAATAATTGTGAAATTTTCTGTCTTGATGTCTTGGTGTAAAAAAGACTGAGTAGTAACATATTTTAGTATCTTTGAGCTACTAATGTAGCTGATTAATCTACAACTTAAGCTCAAAAGAACACGAATAAATGTTTGAACCACTATCACCTGAAGAGGAACAAATTGGAAAAGCTATTGTTAATGCAGCATACAAAGTACATAAACAATTAGGACCAGGTTTATTAGAAAGGGTTTATGAGGTGTGTATGTGTCATGTTTTGACTGAACAAGGCTTTCTTGTTAATAGACAAATTGATATTCCAATATCATTTGATGGAATTGTATTTGATGAGGGATTAAGACTAGATGTATTAGTCAATGACCTAGTAATAGTTGAATTGAAAGCCTTAGAAAATGTTAACCCTGTTTGGGAGGCTCAATTACTTAGTCATTTGAAACTAACAAATAAGCGATTAGGTTTTCTAATCAATTTTAATGTGTCATTAATTAAAAATGGAATAAAAAGAATGGTTGTTTAACTTTATTAAGTTCTAAATCAAAAAAATAGTACCACTAAGCCACAAGAAATAATTGTGAAACTTCGGGTCTTAGTGTCTTTGTGGCAAATAAAAAAATGAAAACTCGAAACCAATTTATAGACGAAAATGCACATTTGTTTTGGTACATCCGAAAGGATAAATTACATGCCATAAGCGATGAAGTGTTGGTAGAGTTTATTTTAAGTTATGCCGATTTGCCTCAAATTAAAGAATTGATTGATATTGTGGGTGAAAAAAAAATAGCTAAAATTGTAGAAAACAACATTATAAAAGTAAAAAAACATCAACGACAAAACTACAGGTTATCCACCTTAAACATGTTTGGAAAATATTTTGAATCAAAAGGTTTACTTAAATATTCTTAGCCAAAGTCAGCTCGACTTATTGCCACTTATTAAGCAATACAAATCCGACTATTATTTAGTTGGAGGTACAGCTATTGCCCTGTTATTAGGACATAGAGAATCCATCGATTTTGATTTGTTTACCTTTAAAGATAAAAACCAGTCGCGGACTAAAACACTGCTTCAATCTAAAGTTTCGGATAAAATTGTTTCTATTTTAGAAAATAAAGAACAAGCTCATTTTATCATTAATGGGGTTAAACAATTTTACAGGAAATAAATGCTAACAGAAGACAACTTAAAATATATAGACCTCCATTTAGGACTTTATGATATTTGTTTGGCAATATTGTATTTTGCTGTTATTTATATTATTGCTTATCACTATAAAAAAGTTAAGATAGCCAAAAATCCAGAGTATAAATATTTCATTTTAGCATTAACTGCAAAAGTAGCGGGAGGTTTTATATTTGCTCTTTTAACTGTATATTTTACTCCTGGAGATAGTTTAATGTATTTTCAAGCTTCAATTGATATTTTCAAAGTCTTTGTAACCAACCCACTTGATGGAATCGAAATGATTTTTAAAAATTATGACTCTTTAAATCTATCAACAACGAATATTAGTTATTACACGTTAGATTTTATTAATGGAAGCGATATTTGGCTACTTGTTAGAATTCTTTTTTTTATAAATTTCTTAAGCCTATTTTCTTATGGTAGCACAACAATAATTTTTGCTTCAATTTCTTTTGTTGGCTTGTGGATGGCTTACTCGAATTTATGTAAGCTTTATCCCAACTATAGCAAACATCTATTGGTTAGTTTTTTTATGATACCTACAATTATGTACTGGGGGTCAGGTATTTTAAAAGATACAGTAACAATAAGTTGTATGGGCTGGATGATTTATTCTTTTTCAAATATCTTCATTTTTAAACGAAAGATTATTTATAGTTTTTTTATCATTTTCTTAGCCTCAATTTTAATTTATTACTTAAAACCTTATATTCTTTATATTTTATTACCCGCACTTTTAATTTGGGGTCAAACTAACTTAAAAAACCTAATTAAGGGAAGTTTCATTCGTGTTATATTAATTCCTTTACTTGTTTTTACAATTTCAATAAGCACTTTTTTTGTTTTAAAAAACATCTCCATTGGAGCTGGAAAATACGATATCAATAAAATAGAACAAACATTAGAAGGATTTCAGTCATGGCATGGCTACCTAAATGCTACTCAAAATCAATCTGGATATACATTAGGAGAAGTTGAATTTACTCCACTTGGTTTTTTAAAAGTGACACCAGCCGCGCTCAATGTTACTTTTTTCAGACCTTATCTTTCGGAAATTCGAAATATCCCAACGCTTATTGGGGCTTTAGAAAGTTTTTTACTATTATTATTTGTAGTTTATTTATTATTAAAGTACAGATTCTTATTTTTTAAAATCATATTTAAAAATAAGGACATTTTGTTTATGATGATTTTTTCTATAATATTTGGAGTTGTGGTTGGGGTTAGTTCCTACAATTTTGGTGCATTGTCTAGATACAAAATGCCTGCACAATTGTTGTTTGTAACAGCTTTGTTTCTAATTTACAACATTGCAAAAGATGAACAGAAAGCAAGTGTTGGGAGATAATTATTCCTGTATGATTTTAAAAAACGCTTCTTTTTGAGATTCTATCGAATAATTCTCAACAACAGTTTTTCTTCCTGCCCTCCCTATTTTTTCTCGTAGTTCTTTGGTTTCTATTAATCGACTTAATTTTTCTATCCAATCAGTATCAGAAGTCGCCAAGAATCCATTCTTACCATCTTCAATAATTTCCGTATTTACTCCAACTGGCGACATGATGGTTGGGATTTCCAATGCCATATATTGTAATCCTTTAAATCCACATTTTCCTTTTGCCCACTCATCATCGGGTAAAGGCATTATACCTATGTCAAAACGTGATAAATCTTCAATTTCGGTATTTTTATTCCATTGCTGGTAAGATATTTCAATTGAAGGATCGGCTATATTAGTATTTGAAATCATTACCAACTCAACTTGTGGGTATTTCTTTTTTAGTTTAACTAATACAGAAAATAAAAGCTTTAAATGATTATTTGTTGTGATGGTTCCCGTCCAACCAATTCTTATTTTTTCATTTTGTCTTACGATTTTATGAGGATAATGATAGGTTACATCAATAGTGGTAGGAATCACTTTCACATTAATATTAAATTGAAGAGCATAATTTGCCAGATAGTTGTTTCCAGCTATAACAGTAGTTGAATAAGTAATGATTTTACCTGTTTTGTTTGGGAATTTAAGCCAACTCAATTTTTTATTTACATCAGAAACATCTTTAATCCAAATCGCATCATCAAAATCATAGATTACCTCCTTTCTAAAAACTCTTGCATACAACCATTCAAAATAAGCGGGACCAACTAAACATGCTTCTCTGTGAATAAATAGCTTGTCGTATTTATGAAGGGAGAAAAGAATAAAATGCCTTTTTAAAATACCTTTTAATATTCCAAGTATTTTTTGGAATGTAAACCCTTTTTTATAAAAAACAGTCCAAGTTTTTTCATCCAAAAATGAGGTTAATTCATACTTGATGTTTTCATTTTGTAAAAACTGTAAATATTGCTCAAACCTAAATCGTTGGCTTGGAGCTGAATTTAAAGGATAAGGGGTTAGAAATAGGATTTTAGTCATATTGATTCTAAACAAAGGTTGAATAATTTTTTACAAAAAACTACATTCTTATTAATTGACGAAAGAATTAAATTTATTTTTTAAACGTAAAAAAGGAGATTCTAAATATTGATAGCTTATTTTACTTATAACTATAGTTATTAGTAATGCTAAAAATGTTTCTAACAATAATACTTGCCAAAGACTCGTGTTAAAAGAAAATATTTTTGTCAAATTAATAGAAATTAATATTCCAATAAAATGAAGGCAATATAATCCATAAGTTATTTTACCTAATTTAGAAATGTATTTTAAATTAGATAATTTATAAAAAGAGTTTTGGGCATAATTTTGCTCAAGAATGACAAATAGAAATATTATTGAAACTATTAAACGCTCAAAAATTCTAATCTCAAATGATGTGTATAATAATTCCGATCTAAAAAAATAAACAATAATAGTCAGAAGGTAAATTAATGCAATATATTTTTTATTCAGTTGTTGAATTCTTGATTTAAAAGTATTAAATTCTAATATTAACCATGCCCCAAAAGCACCAACAGCCATATCACTAATACAGGAAAGAGTATGTAGTTCATGTACTAAATAGTCATCATTAAAGGCTCTAAAAATTAAACTTAATAAGATTATTAAAGAAAAGGGAATCCAGAATTTTTTTACAGGAAATAAAAAAAGTATTAAAGGCCAAATTAGATAAAATTGTTCTTCAATTGCTATACTCCATAAAATACCCAAAACAGATGAGTCTGGTGGCCCATTTCGTATAAAATCAAAATTATTTAGGAAAGTTATATAGTATAATGGATTTGCGGTCTCATATGGAGTTTGTCCAAAAAATAATTTAACTTGAGGAAAGATTAAAAAACCGAAACCTACACAGAAAAAAAATAGTGGCCAAATTCTTAAAACACGCCTGATTAAGAATAATTTAATGTTTATTTGAGCATTAATTTTTTTCTCTTTTATTAATAAGTAAGTTATTAGAAATCCACTTAAAACAAAAAAGAAATTAACTCCTAAATTTCCCTCACCAAAAACATTAAATTTAATAAAATCATATATAGGCAATGATTTTAAATAATCAGAATTTGTGTGAAAACTATGAAAAAAAAATACTGATAAGAAACTAAAAAATCTTAGCCCATCTAAATTCTCAAAATATTCAGTTTTTTTCATTTAAAAGTAAATAACTTTCCATTTTATCCTATTCATAAGATAAAAATACTATCTTTTATCATCTAAGAAAGATAATTTTTGTATTGCTCGTTAGTTACCCACCCAAAAAGGGGGTAGTTTTTCAGTAATTTCTATATTTTTAAACTTTGAACTTTCTCTTGCTCCAACTTGTTTAGCCCAATTTGCCATTTTAACAACACCTTCATTTAAGGAAGTAAATTGATTGATCTGAAATACTTTTTTTGCTTTTGCATGGTCGGCATGAGCATGAACTACTTCGTTTCTTGGGTCTAAGTGCAGAATGGGTTTATTTATTCCCATAGACTTTTGTATGGTTTCTGCTAATTGTAATACCGTATATTCTTGGTCTGCACCAATATTGAAGATTTCATTACACGATGCTGGGATATTCACACAATTGGCAATATATGGAGCCACATCATCAATATAACTAAATGCTCGGGTTTGTTTTCCATCACCAAAAACCGATAATGATTTACCTTGCATCAACTGATTCATAAAAATTCCTATCACATTTCTGTATTTATCACCAATGTTTTGATATTCACCATACACATTGTGCGGTCGGAAAATGGTATAATTCAGTCCAAACATTTCGTGAGCAGTTTTTAAATCTAACTCAACAGCATATTTTGCTACTCCATAAGGGTCTTCAGGTTGCGGGGGCATGTCTTCTCGCATTGGTGGTGTTAACGCACCATATACCGCAATTGATGAAGTAAAAACAAATCGTTCAACTTTATGTTTAATTGATTCATTAATTAAATTAATACTTCCTATTAAATTATTGTTGTAGTTAAATCGCCTAATAAAATGACTTAATCCTTCAGCTGCATAGGCCGCCAAATGATAAACATAATCAAATTTGTATTTATTAAATAGCTCTTGAACTAAATTTTCATCGGTAACAGACCCTTTAACAAAAATGGCTTTAGTATTTACAAAATCCTCAAAACCACCGCTTAAATCGTCAAGAACTATAACTTGATGTCCTAATTTAATTAAATGATTGGTAACATGAGCTCCAATAAAACCTGCTCCTCCTGTAATTAATGATGTTGGCATAAACTTATATTTTTTTGCAAATTTACAATTATTGATGCTAATCAAGATAAAACTAAAAACTATGTAAATTGAAAATATAGATTTCAATTTACATACTTTTATCAAAAGAATTTACGATAAGCTCCATAAATAAACTCCAATACCTTTTTATTATTTGGATAATCGTTATGGGTTTTTGGAGGACTTTTCATCATATTATCAAAATCTGTTAGAGATATACCTAATTTTTTACATAAATATTCCTTATCTTCCTCTACCTGTTTTTCGTTATAAGGCTTTGGTTCTAACTCCTTAATTGCTTGTTCTCTTGTAATTTCACCAGCACAAATTTGTGTGGAAGAAGTTGATTTACGATAGTCAATATTAAATTTAACGGGTAAAATATAAGATTGTACAATTCTTGTATATCTTGACTCATGATGTTTTCCTCCATAATTTTTCCAATTCAATTCTTTTTCAAGCAATTCAATGGCTTCTTTTTTAGAGTATGGGATATAATTAAGAAAATAAATAATTTTTATTCCCTTTACAAATTTGTAATACACCTCTTTTAAAAAACCAAATGTAGGAAAGGTTTTTAAAGGTTTTTTGCTAAATTGTTTATGAATAGATTTTAAATATTTTTCATCCTTAGCATCATAATGCCAACTTTTAGGTAAAATACCTTCGGTAGCAAAGTTTCCTCCACTAAGTATATATTTTATATCGTGTTTAGCTGCAACTTGATGAAGTATGGCAAGTATGGCAATATCTGTTGGAGTTTCTATTTCAGGAACAGATGCTTTTAAAAAAGAGAGTTGTAAATCTTTAAATTCATCCCAATCCAACACATAAGTAAATAAATCAATATCGAGCTGGTTTAAAATTTTCTCAATATTACTAACTGCCAATTCAGAATTCCAACCATTGTCCATGTGAACTGCTAATGGTTTTAGTCCCATTTTTTTTGCTTTAAAAGCAACATAACAACTATCTATTCCACCACTAATTCCAATAACACAGTCGTATTTATTGTTTTTACCAGTAGCTTTAATTTTTTCTATAATCTCAGCGAGTTGAGCATCGCTTGATGCTCCTTGATACATTAATTTAGAAATACGTTCGTAATAATCGACACAATGATTACAATACCCATTTTCATCAAATGTAATTTCAACATCACTGTTGTCCATTACGCATCTAGTACATTGTTGGTATTTTAAATCAGGCATAAATAATCTTTAACAAGTTTAAATCTATTAACGATAAAGATACATTAACAAATGTAAAATTATAGTAAAATAAGTTATGTTTATGTTGATTATGTAAAAAGGCGATTTAATTTCCATTCAATTTGGTTATTTTAGCCGTATTGTAATTTTCTATTTGAATGTTAGGGAGAAACCTCATTAATTCTGTGCTTACTCAAATTCCTGTTTTTATATTGGGAATTGTTAGTGGCGTATTTTCTACACGGATTTTGGGTGAAGAAGCAAAAGGAGTTTTTTCTCTATTTCAAGCCAACTACCTATTGTTCTTGCTAATTTTTTCCTTTGGAATTCAAACAGGAATAGTTTATTTTATTTCGAGTAAAAAATATACAGAACAAGTTGTTGCAGGAATTTCATGGGCAATCTTTTTGGTGAGTTCGAGTATTTTATTGGGGTTACTATTTACTACTTATTACCTTGATATCAGCTCATTTTATTTGCCTGAAAACTATAATACAATACCATATCTTATTTCGTTGTTTGTGCTTTTTTTTCTATCCTTTTTTAATAACTTAATTACCTCCTTTTTTCAAGCTCGTTCTAAATTCAATATAATTAATAGAATCTCCATTATTAATAGTGTGATAAATGCGGCTCTATTTCCAATACTCTATTTTTATCTGCAAGAGAAACAAATTACAGTAATTGAAAAGTTTAATTACGTTTTAGTTGCTACATTAATATTGTTATTATTAAATAGTATTATTTGGTTTTATTTATATATGAGACAAATAGCTATTATACCTAAGCTTAATACTACTATTGTAAATAAAATAAAAGAGTTTGTTGCTTATAGCTTATTAATTTATATAGGAATGTTTGTTAATTTTTTTAATTATAGACTGGATTTGTGGATAGTTAACCATTATTTAGATGAAAAACCGTTGAGCCATTATTCGTTAGCAGCTAATATTGTTCAAATTATTTTATACTTATCAGTAACAATTGCTTCTGTTATTCTCCCAAAGCTATCAAATAGTGATGATGATAAGAGATTGGTTATATTCACGAAAATAAGTAGATTTAGTTTTTCATTCTTTTTTTTATTGGTTGTTGTAGCTTTTTCAACTGCCTATTTTATTATCCCATTCATGTATGGAGAAGAATTTACCCCAACTATAATCCCTTTTCAAATTTTATCTATAGGTATTTTGTTTTCTTGTATAACGCAAATATTTTCTGTATTAATGGTATCCTCAAACAGAAACATCTTTAACATTATAGCTTGTTCAGTAGGTTTGGTATTTACAATTGTTTTTGATATTTATCTAATTCCTAAATTTAATATTAATGGAGCTGCCATTGCTACTTTAATTAGTTATTTTGCCATTTTTGTAATTACCTATATCTTTGTTATAACTAAAACCTCAATAAAAACTAAAAATTTATTTTACCCAACCAAGCGAGATATTAGGTTTTTGTACAGTATGGTAACAAAAAATTTTAAATCATGAAAGTTGCAATTATTGAAACCGTTCATTTTCAATACGGATTAACCCAATCTGAATTGTTCGAGGAACATCATAAGTATTTTTTTGTAACTCAAGAAATGTATGACAAAATGCATGAATATAATTCAGCACTTTGTGATGGCAAGTTCCATGTTATTTCTGGGTTAGATGAAGAATATGATAAAGTAATACATATTTGCAAGGAAGAAAATATAGATGTTCTTCTATTGAGTCCAATATTTGAAGGATTCAAAGGAGCGTTGAAAATTGCAGAAAATTTAACTTGCCAAAAAGTAATTACTATCCATAACCTTAACTTTTGGCTCAATGCTCGTTTTAGAACACTTAAATACTATAAAGAGCGGAAATTAAAACAAAAAATAGTTACCAACTTTGATTACATTGCGGTTGAAGATTTTATGTTTAATTATATCAGAAATAATGACATAGAATTATTCAAAAAATATAAATTTCTATATATACCATTTACTATTTTTCATAAACGTGATGGAAAAAAGTTTCACAAAGAAAACGATTGTTTAAAGGTTGTTTTAACAGGTAGCATTCATAAGGAAAGAAGAAGATATGAGGATGTTATTGAAGCCATTCATTTTTTTGCTGAAAAACAAGCTAACATTACATTTTCTTTTGCGGGAAGACCTTTAGAAGAGTATGGAAAATGGGTGGTAAGTGAATTAGATAAAGCAAATAAAATACACCCCAGAATAGCTGAATATTTTCCAATAGAAGGCTTAATAACGCCTGATATGTTTTTAAAAGAGATGGAAACTTCAGACTTGGTTCTCTCAACAAGTACAACAGAATTTAAAGCGTTGGGGACAACAGAATTTATTGGAAAAACTAAGCCAACAGCTGCCATACATGACATGATGAGTTTTGAACTGCCGGGCTTACTTCCTGCTCATCTTATTGTTCCAGAAAACTTAAAAGGTTCTGTATTCAATTATGCCGGAGCAGATGAGTTAAAAGAAATTTTACAGAACTTACTCGATAAACCTGAATTGTTAAAAGACTGGAAAGAGCAAGCCGCTATTAATTCCACCTATTTTACAGCTGCTGAAATTAGAAAAAATTTACCTTTTTTTTAAATGAAACTTGAGAATCAAAATATATTAATTGTTTCTAATGAACCTTGGGGAGATATTTGGTACTCTAAGCATAACTGGGCTTATGAGTTATCTAAAAAAAATAATGTGCTTTTTATAAACCCACCAATTAAATGGAAACTTAGTAATTTATGGAGTTTTAAAATTTGTTTAGACAATTATAGTGAATCACTTCAGGTGTTAGGATATCAAAATAGTTTACCTTTTACACGTTTTAGTTTAATTTATAAACTAAACAACTTTATTGTTTCAAAAAAGATTAAAAAATGGCTGATAACCAACAACTATAAAAATTACATTTTTTGGACTTTTGATCCTTATCGGTTTTCTAATCCTCAATTGTTTTCTCCTTTGCTTTCTATCTATTTTCGAGTAGATAAATATAGAGTACAAAAAGAAAAAATACTTTTAAAAAACATTGATAAACTAGTTGTTACATCAAAAGAATTGTTAAAAGATATAACATTTAAAGGTAGTCTGTTAGAATTGTCTCATGGTATTTCATCAGAAGAATTTGTACCAACTGATACAGTAATTTATGAGAAAGATTATTTTTTATATGTAGGAAATATCGATCATCGGTTAAATATAGAATTAATTGATAGAATACTTCAGGAGTTCCCTAATGAACGATTTGTATTTATTGGAAAAATGTATAATTTGTTTAGTGAATTATCCAAAGATATTTTCTATAAGAACAAATACAATAACCTAATAATTCATGGAGTAGAGCCGTTTAAAAATTTAAAAAATTATATATATTATTCAAAAGCTTGTTTAGTGCCAATGGATTTAAAAATTCATGGAAATGCGGTACACCACCATAAAACATTACAATATTTAGCTTTAGGAAAACCTGTGATTTCTCCAATTTTTAATGATGTTATTAATAAAGAAGAATACATTATAGGTTATAAAAATGATGACGAGGCAATTGAAAAAATAAAACAATTATCTCATACAGAAACAAATGAAAAAGTAGCCCAACGAATTCAATTTGCAAAACAATTTACATACGAAAAACTGATTGAAAAAGTAGAGCAATTTTTAAGATGAAATTAGAAAATCAATACATATTAATTGTTTCCAATGAACCTTGGGGAGATGTTTGGTTTTCAAAACAAAATTATGCGTATGAGTTGTCAAGGCTAGGATATCAAGTGTTTTTTATTAATCCTACTAACAAATGGAATTGGCTTAACATATTTTCATTTAAGGTTAATTATACAACAATTGGTTATAAAAATATTACTATTGTAGATTATAAAAACAACTTCCCTCAAACTATATTTAAAAAGGTATTTACTAAAATAAATGATTTTATAAATTGTATTAAATTGAATAAAAACATTACGTTGAATAATTCTAATCTTATATGGTGGCAATTTGACCCTTTTAGATTTATAAATAAACCCATTAATAGCTTGAGTAAAAGAATATATCATGTTGTTGATTCTTATAATTCCTTTTGGCAAGATAAAATAATAGCTCAAGAATCAGATTTAATAGTCTGTACAAATACTTCATATGTAAATAGGTATAAAGAATATAATAAAAAAACAATATATATTCCTCATGGAATTTCATCAGATGAATATTTAGTTGACGAAAAAAAAATTATTGCCCTAAAAAAAGAATTTGGTAATTATGCTGTTTTAGTAGGTAATATAGAAAATGACATTAATATTAATCTAATTAAAAATATTTTATCCAATAAAATTAATTTAGTTGTTATTGGTTTTGAATATATTAAAAATAACGAATGGGAAGAATTAAAAAACTACCCCAATTTTTTTTATTTAGGCGTAATTAATGCTAAAGAAGTTAATAATTACATAGCGGCTTCAAAAGTAGGGTTAGTAACATATTGTTTTGATAAAGAAATTACAATTAATAGTAGGACTCCATTAAAAATAATTAATTATTTAGCTCAAAATAAACCAGTAATATCTTCAATTCAAACCCCTTTAAGTATTCTTGAAAATAAAGCTATTTTTTATGCTTTTAATAATGAAGACTATATTAGTTATATGCAAGATGCTTTTGAAGAAAAATTGAATATAAATAAAGAAATAGTAACTAATTATCTAACATCCATTACGTATCCTAAGTTAATAAAAAACATTTTAAACAAATTATAATAAATGCACATCATTTTTGTCATATCCAACGAATCGAGTGTTCCCTATTTCAACTGGTTTGCAGAAAAAGCAGCACAACAAACTGTGTCCACCTCAGGCGAGAAAGAATATAAATTTTCTTTTGTAACCCTCTATACCGAAAAACCACAAATGATTGAAGATGTGGGCAAATACGGTTGGGATTGTTATTGGTATAAATTCGATCATCATAAAAGAAAAAGAGGAATGATTCGTGCTTTTTTTCAATTGTATAGGTTGTTTAAAAAACTAAAGCCTGATGTGGTACATACACATTTATTTGATGATTCTTTTCCGGGGTTAATGGCAGCTCGTTTGGCAGGAGTTAAAAAAAGAGTGGTAACTAAACAAGATACTACTTTTCACTATTTTTATGCTCCAAAATGGGTTTTTGCAGATAAAATAAACAATAAAAACGCCACTCATATTGTCCCAGTTTCTAAAGAAGCAGAAAAATTTATTATTGAGAAAGAACATGCTCCAAAAGAGAAAATTACTATGATTCATCACGGAATTCCCCCCGAAATTTTTACACAACAATCTGAAGCGTATAAAAAAGAAATCATAGAAAAGTATCAATTAGCAGGTAAAAAAATTATTGGAACCGTAGCTCGTTTAATTGAATGGAAAGGTTATCGCTATATAATAGAAGCTATTCCGGAAGTTATAAAAAAACACCCTAACGCAGTTTTTTTATTTGTTGGTCAGGGCAATCAAAAAGAGGAACTAGAACAGTTAGCTAAAAAACTGAATGTACTTGAATACATTGTATTTACAGGTTGGATAGATAGAGCGTATATTCCTTCTTTATATGCATTATTGGATGTTTATGCACATGCTGCTAATTACGAACCTTTTGGTTTTGTAATACCAGAGGCTATGATGAATTCAGCTCCTGTAGTTTCTACCCCTACTGGTTCTGCTTTAGATGCTATTCAACATAAACAAAACGGATATTTAGTAAATTATAAAGATGCAGTATCTATGGCAGAAGGAATTAATTACACCTTAGAGCATGGTGCTGATTTTAAGGAAAAAGGACAAAAAACTGCCCTTGAAATGTATAATTTTGAGCGAATGTGGAACGCATACATTAATTTATATATAAAAGCATAATTATACTATGGGATTACATTTAAAAAGAGAGAAAGAACGCGTTTTTTTATTGAGTTTCATTTATAGACTTTCAAAACTATTGGTTATACTTAAACCTAAAACTAGGTTTAATTTATACCTTACCTTAGAGTGGATTTTTGATAGATTGGCTCACGAAGAATCTTTTAATTATTTTTCTTATGAAAAACATCCATTGCGTTACCACACTATTAATTTTATAAAAAAACAAGTTGAATCAACAGATAAAGTACTTGATTTAGGTAGTGGATATGGTGACATGAGTAATAAATTGGCTGATTTTTCTGAAAAAGTGGTAGGGGTTGATTGTATAAAAGGAGATGTAGAAATAGCAAAATCTAAACATAACCAACCTAACCTAGAATTTATATACGGAGATGCTTTTGATTATCTTGAATCATGTAATGAAAAGTTTGATGTAATTATATTATCACATATTTTAGAGCATATAGACGAGCCTTTAGACTTTCTAAAAAAGTGTGTGCCACATGCTAAAAAAATATTTATAGAATTACCCGATTATGATAAAACGTATTTGAATCATTATAGAACACAATTAAAGAATAAAATACAGTATACAGATGCTGATCATGTTTGGGAATTTGATAGAGTTGAGTTATTTGAGTTAATAAAAGATACAGGGTTAAAGATTATTGAATCAGAATTTAGGTTTGGAGTTATAAAAGTTTGGTGTGAAACATACGATAAATAATAATGAAGCAAGTACTAAAGAAAATTTATAATTCAATTCCATTGAAGAGACAAATTTTTTCATTGATAAAATGGATGAATTTACCTGAAAAAATATATAAACACCTCCATTTTAAAGGTGTTTTTACTGTTAAGGTAGATGCCAATCATCAATTTAAAATGTACCATTTAGGTGCATCAGAAGAAAATGAGTTGTTTTGGGGAGGAATTGATAATGGCTGGGAAAAAACATCACTAAAATTATGGAGAAAACTATGTGTAGATACTGATGTTGTAATGGATATTGGAGCAAATACTGGATTGTATTCATTAGTTACAAAAGCATTAAATCCCACAGCTAAGGTGTACACTTTTGAGCCACTTCCCAAAGTGTTGGAATATTTGAATTATAATGTAGAAATAAATAATTACGATATTACAGTTGTTCCAAAAGCTGCTTCTAATTTTAATGGGACTGCAAAGGTATTTTTAATGGAAGGTCATGATTTTTGTACTTCTGTTACGGTAAATAAATCGCTTTTATCCGAAACAACTCCGCAAAAAGAATTAGAAATAGAATGTATTACCTTAGTTGATTTTATAAATAAAAACAATATAGAGCGAATTGACTTGATGAAAATTGACGTAGAAACGCACGAGCCTGAAGTATTAGAAGGCATGGGAGAATATTTGGATAAATTTAAACCCGATTTTTTAATAGAAATTTGGGATAAAGATTGTGCGGTTAAATTAAATGCCCTTTTTAAAAATAAAGGATATTTGTATTTTGATATTGATGACAAAAATGATGTGGTTACTCAGAAAGAAGAAATTACCGTTTCTTCCTTTTGGAATTATCTAATTTGCAAACCCGAATCGGCTAAGAAAATAGGACTTATTTGAACTCTTTAGTCTCCATCATCATTCCTTGCTACAATGCAGAAAAATACATTGCAGAAACCATCCAATCGGTGATTAATCAAACCTATTCTAATTGGGAAATAGTTGTTGTTAATGATGGCTCAACAGATAATTCCGCTACAATTTTAAATCAATTTTCAGAAAAAGACAATAGAATTCAATTGATTAATAAGTCTAATTCAGGAGTTTCTGATACACGTAACAAAGGATTAGAAGTAGCAAATGGTGAGTTCATTACTTTTTTAGATGCAGATGATGTGTGGCACATAACTAATCTTGAAAAAAAGGTAAATTTTCTTATTTCTACTGGTTATGATGTGGTTTATTCCTATTGTCAACTGATTGATGAATATGCTGAACCCATAGACAGCATTTTAAAAGGAGAAAATAACTTAAAAATAGAAAACTTTTTGAGTTTAAAAGCCAACTACAACACTGCTCCTTCTGGTGTTTTATTTAAAAAAGAAGTTTTACAAAAAATAGGTGGTTTTGATGTTAATTTATCTAATAATGCTGATCAGGACATTTTAATCCAAGTATTGGCAAATGGGTTTAAAATTGGTGTTGTTTCGGAAGTTTTATGGAATTATAGAATACATGCTGAAAATATGTCAAAAAACGTAGATTTACTCGAAAAAGACAGTATTTATCTATTCAAAAAATGTGAAAAACAACAACTTTTTCATTCTTTTTGGTTTAAACAACAATGTTTTTCTAATTTATACCTTATTTTGGCGGGTAGTTGGTGGAAAAATGGTAACAATAAGATTCGAGGTTTGTATTTTTTGATATTGTCAGTAATAAATTACCCTGCATCAATTGCATTAATTTTCGAAAAAATAAGTAATGAAAAATAAAAAAAACATACTCGTTATTACATCTTGGAGCTACAATGACGCATTGATACAAACTTATACCTTGCCTTATTTGAATATTATTGCTAATCATCTTTCTGACGATAGCAAAATTTTTCTTACAACACTTGAAAAAAACAATCAATCCATAAACAATAACTATCATAAAATTAAGAACATTTTAATCGAATATCACCCACTAAGTTTAAAGGGTTTACTAATGTGGATAAAACTTATTTTTAAGTTATTGAAAACTATTAGAAAAGAAAAAATTGATGTGATTCATTGTTGGTGTACACCTGCCGGTATGATAGGATATATTTTGTCTTTACTTACCCGAAGATCGCTTATCATTGATAGTTATGAACCACATGCAGAAACTATGGTAGAAAATGGTGTGTGGAAAAAAAATGGGATGGTTTATCGCCTGCTTTTTTTCTTTGAAAAGAGGCTAACTAAAAGAGCCAAATATTTAATTGCAACAACAGAAGGCATGAAAAGTTATGCTAAAGAAAAATACAACTTTCAAGGAAGTAACATCTTTGTAAAGCCCGCTTGTGTTAATCTAAATCTTTTTTCAGAAGCAAATCTAAAAAATAACACATTAGTAGAAGAATTAAAACTTCAGGATAAAATTGTTGGTGTATATGCTGGAAAATTTGGAGGCATTTATTTAGAAAAAGAAGTATTTGATTTTTTAAAAGAGGCTGAAAATTATTGGGGAGATAAATTTAGAGCGTTAATATTATCTGCTCACACTAAACAAGAAATTTCAACCTACGCAACTAAAAGTGAGATTAATCCCAAAACAATTGTACATCGATTTGTAGCTCATCATGAAATTCCGAATTATATGGGATTGGGAGATTTTGGTATTACACCTGTAAAACCTATTCCTACTAAGCGATATTGTACCCCAATTAAAGACGGTGAATATTGGGCGTTAGGTCTTCCTGTTGTAATCACTAAAGATATTTCTGATGATTCGGATATTATAAAAAAGTATGGTATTGGAAGTGTGTTGGAAGAACTAAATGAAGACAATTACCTCAAAGCCGTTAAAGAAATAGATGAATTACTAAGTAATAATTCTAGAGAAGAGATTTATCAAAAAATAAGACCTATTGCAGAGAAATACCGGAATTTTGAAATAGCAGAGAAAATTTATGCTGCAATTTATGGTAAATAGTATCAATAAATTAATCCAAATAACCATAAAGGAATAGAGTTGTTTACGCCAATTTCTATATCGTCTTTCACCAAAAAAGCATTATTAACTCCATTTATTTGTTTTTGAGGTTTATTTTTTCCTCCAATTTCAAATGTATAGGTGTCGTCAACTAAAAAATCGCCTTTCGGAGGTAAAGAAAGCTGATGGTTATCATTGAGATGTTGTATGAAAAATGTTTCACGAATGTTTCCCACATTCACATTTTCGGAAGAAATAGCGTAATTAAGATTCGTATTCCTCAACCAAATTTTATTGGGTTTAGTTAATGAACTGATGCTTGTATTTTGATTGTATAAGGTGTGTATCAATTCGGCTTTATCCAACAATTGCAAGGTTTGAACCAACACATTTCTATGAACCCCAATGCGTTCACTCAATTTGCTAATATTAGGGATAAAAGGGACATTGGTGGCAATAACATATAATAATCGTTTGAGTTTTGAAATGGTATCATAATTTAAGTTGGTTATTCCTTGTAAATCAACATCTAAAATTAAATTTAATGTATTTAAAATTTGTTGGTAATATTCAGCAGCATTGTTGTTGTAATAAGGATATGCACCAGTTTCAATATACTGCTTAAAATATTTATAAGGTTTAAATTGTTGTGTAATATCCAAACTTATACTTGCGTGATTTTCAACTAGCTGTTTCAATTCTAGCTTTGGAAGTTCTATTTTTTCATAAAAAAACAAATATTCACGAAATGAAAGAGCATTGAGATGATAACTAATGGCTCTTCTACTTAAGTCAGATTCTCCTCTATAAATATCTAAAATAGAAGAAGATGTAAAAATTACTTGCAAGTTGGCAAAGTCATCATAAATCAATTTAATTTCTCTCGACCAATTCGGGTATTTATGTACTTCATCTAAAAGTAGTAATTCACCTCCTGTTTTCTGAAAATTTTCTGCTAAACTGTAAAGTGTATTGTCGGAAAAAAACAAGTCATCTAATGCAACATACAAGACTTGTTTTGTGCTTTTTTTAGCAAGTTGAAGCAATAGGGTGGTTTTTCCAACGCCTCTTGCTCCTAAAATGGCAATCAATCGGTTGTTTAAATTAATTTGACTAACTAAATAGCGTTCAAATTCGATTGAAACACTACTAATTTTTGTGATAGATTTCGTATAAAGTTTTTCCATTTTGCTATTTATTTTAGCAAAAATAATAAAAACTTGCTAAATTTTTTAGCAATAACACTATTTTTTTTACAGAATCTCTAATCTCCAATCTTAACATACCAAACTTTCAGCGAATTCCCAATTCCAACTAAGTTTAGCAACCCATTTATAACCGATTTAACATATCTTTTATAACCTGTTTCTAATTGCTCTCGAAGTGCTTCATCTGAAGAAACGTTTTCAGTACTTTCATTATTTTTTCTTTTCAAACTTTTTTTAATCCGAGCAATACTAATGCCTGTTGTGGTGGCTTTTACTTTCTTAAATCCATTATTGGATAGTAGTAAGTCAATGGTTTTTTTTGTGTAATAACACAAGTGTTCGGGGTATTCAATAATGTTATAGTCGCCTTTCAATAAAAATCGTTCTATAGCATTAAAATTAGGTGTGGTAATATATACTAAACCACCTTTTCTAAGTAAACGATAAAATTGTTGCATTTCCTCAACTGGATTATTAATATGTTCAATTACTTCGCTGGAAATAATTACATCAAATAGTCCATCTTCAAAAGAATCATTATTAAGCTTCCCTTTTAGTGTATTTATTCCTTTATCATTCAGATAAGCCAATTGGTTGTCAGTAAACTCAGTACCATAAACCTCCCAACCTCTTTTTTTTGCTTCAATTAAAAACAACCCTGGACCACAACCTACATCCAACATCTTATTGGTTTTTCTGAATTTTTCGAAGCCATCTAAAACTTCGTTAATCCGAATGGTGGTTATTGCTGAATCTGCACCGTAACCTATTGGGTAGTTGTTGTAATGGTTTAAAATTTCTTCTTCAGTAGGTATCTTAGAGCAAAATACAAAACCACTCGATTTACTTTTTACCAAATAGTTTTTCTCATACCCTTTTAATGGATATAAATCTTCAGCTTTTGTAATTAAACAGTTGGTATGGAAACTTGAATTGGTCATGAATGACAATATTACTGAAAAATATACTTTGGGTAATAATTTAACTTTTACAACTACTTATTTAATTTTACGATGAAAATTTTAACCATGAAATAGGATTTCAATAGTTGTAATAATATATAATTGCACAAGTTAGATAGAAGATGTAATTTTAGTTTTTTAAATTCATATTATGAAATAGTCACGTGCCGAAGCACACAAAATGTGATGAAGATAAACTGGCGTATTCCATATGACATATAAAAAACAACCGAACGAAGTGAGCTCATGAGTACTTTAACTTACAATAGAAATGAACGAATAATAAATATCTACATATGAAAATAACACACATTATTGCTCCTTTTTTATTTTTAGGAATAATTACTAACGGTATAGCACAAACAAGCTCATCACTTTGGAACTTTTCCAATAAAAGTGAATTAACAACTCAGGTTGAGGAGTTAGAATTGCCTCAAAATTATAACTCGTACCAAATGCAACCAGCATTGTTGCAAAATCTACTTCAACAAACACCAAAAAGGGAAGTAACCGCATCATCAACCGTTATTGTTCCTTTTCCTGTTGGAAATGGCATAACTGAAGATTTTGCTGTTTTTGAAGCATCGGTTTTTCATCCCCAATTAGCGGCAAAATATCCAACAATTAAATCTTATGTTGGTAAAAGCATTTCTACTTCAAAAATTATTCGGTTTAGTCTTTCTTCTCAAAAAGGATTGAGTGCAACGATAATTTCAGCAGATAGAAAAACAACTATTTTTATTGAATCTGTTTCAGCCGATTTATTATCCTATGCAGTTTACAGCAGAAATTCTGACGAATTAAAAAAACATTCTTTTGCGTGCTTGACGGATGACATTCCACTTGATATGAAAACATTGAAGCAATCCAATAATAAAGATGCAAACGATCAATTATTAAGAACTTTTAGAATAGCTGTATCTGTAACTGGAGAATACACAACCTATCATGGAGGAACAAAAGCATTGGCAATGGCTGCAATTAACGCAACCATTACAAGAGTGAATAGTGTTTACGAAACAGATTTTGGAATTACATTGCAATTAATTCCAAATAATGATGATGTTGTTTATACGAATGCTGCAACAGACCCTTATACAAATAATCTAAATTCACAATTACAAAGCACACTTAATACGGTTATTCAAAGTGCTAATTATGATGTTGGACATTTGTTTCAACGAGGAGGAAATAACGGAAATGCAGGTTGTATTGGTTGTATTTGTGGGACAAGTAAAGGTAGTGGCTTTAGTTCACACACAACACCTCAAGGAGATTTTTTTGACATTGATTACGTTGCTCATGAAATTGGGCATCAATTTGGAGGAAATCATTCGTGGACTATGAATGGAAGTGAAGGAACTGGTGCTCAAATGGAACCTGGAAGTGGCTCAACAATAATGGGCTATGCAGGAATAACAGGAGCATCAGATGTTCAAGCTCATAGCGATGATTATTTTCATTTTTTCAATATTCAACAAGTTACTACAAATGTGGCTTCAAAAAATTGTTATACATCAACACCTATAGTTAATACACCTCCAACAGCAAATGCTGGAGCCGATTATATTATTCCAAAAGGAACAGCTTTTATTTTAGAAGGAAGTGGCACTGACCCAGATGCCGATTCACTCTCTTTTTGCTGGGAACAAGCCAACGTGGGATTTAATTCTCAAACAAGTGTGAGTGCTACAAGTACAGGAAGTCCTGCTTTTCGTTCTTTCGCTCCCACAACTATACCAAACAGATATATGCCAAAATTAGCAAATGTTGTTGCCGGGAATTTAACTACGCAATGGGAAACCGTTTCTAATGTAGGTAGAACTATGAATTTTGCACTAACAGTTAGAGATAACCTTTCTGGAGGAGGGCAAAACAAAATTGACCAAATGGTTGTTACTGTTAATGGCACAGCAGGTCCTTTTACAGTTACTTCGCAAAATACGGCTTTAACTTGGAACGAAGGTTCAACAGAAACCATTACATGGAATGTTGCGGGAACAAATACTGGTGCAGTAAATACACCAAATGTTGATATTTTCTTATCACAAGATGGTGGTTTTACTTACCCTATTACGCTTGCAACTTCAGTTCCAAACAATGGCTCTGCTAATATAACTGTGCCAATAGGTTCAGCAACTAATTCAGCAAGAGTAATGGTGCGAGGAGCAGGAAATATTTTTTATGCCTTAAATTCTACTAATTTTTCTATACAAGCGTCTGAATTTGTTATGAATTTTGCTCTGGGAGCTGCTACTAATTCTATTTGTGCTCCAGGAGTTATAACATATAATTTTACTTACAATACCTTTTTAGGATTTAATGATGTAACTACTTTCTCTGCTTCTGGAAATCCAGCAGGAACAACAGTTAATTTTACCCCAACAACTGCTCAAGCCAATGGAACATCTGTTGCTATGGTAATTTCTGGAATAACACCTGCCATGGTTGGGGGTTACACTATAACTATTACAGGAACAGCAGCTTCTACTACTAAAACTACCAATATAATTTTAAACGTATTTTCAACTACATTTAATCCAATAACACTTTTGTCGCCTGTTAACGGAGCAACGAATGTTTCTGGTCCACATACTTTTACTTGGCAAGCTGAGGTAAATGCAACTTCTTATGATATAGAAATTGCAACTGACAACGCCTTTACTAATATTGTAGAAAATGTTACAGGAATAACTAATACAAGCTATACTTCTTCTAGTTTATTACCTGATACCGAATATTTTTGGAGAATTAAACCCGTAAATCAATGTGGTAGCGGTGGCTTTTCTTCGATTTTTTCAGTAACAACAGCCAATTGCTTTACCATTATGAGTACGAACGTACCAGTTACCATCCCAACAACAGTTTCAACGGTTACATCAACAATTAATGTTACAAACACAGGAACAATTAATGACGTCAATGTAGTTGATTTAATAGGTAATCACTCTTGGATAAATGATTTAATTGTTGAATTAGAAAGCCCTCAAGGTACAAAAATTACACTTTGGGATCAGATATGTGGAAATGAAGATAATTTTGATGTAAATTTTGATGATGCAGCTACTCCAGGAGCATTACCTTGTCCTCCTGTTGGTGGAGGAACGTATCAACCACAAGGTTCTTTAGCCGCATTTAATGGACAAAATCCTCAAGGAACATGGATACTTACCATACAAGATGTTTTTAATCAAGATGGAGGTGCATTAACTAGTTGGGGACTGAATATTTGTTTAAATCCTACAGTTGTTTCTGTAAATGAGATAGCGGATTTCTCCTCCATTACCGTTTATCCTAATCCAGCCACGAATCAATTAACTCTTACGGGTTTGAATGTTGAAAAAATAACTTCTGTTGTTATCACAGACATTACAGGAAAGGTTGTTTTAACTCCTAAAAATCAAGCATCAATTCAGCAAAAAATTGATATTAGAAGTTTGGCAAATGGAATATACTTTTTGAAAGTTAGTTCTGATTTGGCTGAGAAAACCATCAAATTTGTGAAACAATAAAAAAACTATCTCAAATCAATTACATCATACTTGGGATATTTTGCTTTACTGTAAACAAAAGTATCGTCTGAAATTGTAACATTTGGAGTAAAAGTTTTTATGGTATAACTCATATCTGTTCCATCTTTTCCATAAACAGTTACCTTATAAATTTCACCTTTGGTTTTGTTAATTTGAACCTCAACCCTGTGAAATGATTTGTCTTGCGGATTATTTGGATATAAATTAATTATGTCGTTTCCATTTTCTTCTTTCACATATTTAAACTTAAATCCTTTTTCATACAAAGTGAAAATAGTGTTAGGAGAGATAACATCTTCATCAGCCTCGTCAGGCATTGCGTTTATTTGAACTTCCTCGGCATCTTTCAACAACGTGTAAACACTTTTTCCATCGGAAAAAACATCTTGTCCTTTGATAGATAAATAATATTTTTCACCTTTAATTTGGAGTGTTCCCGATTGTTTTTCATTTAATCCTTCCGTTTTATTTACAATTTGATAATCGAAGGTGGTTTTGATTGATGTATATTTTTTTGTCTTTGCACTTAATTTGTCAAGAATTGATTTGGCTTTAACATCGTCTTGAGCAGCACTTGAAAGAGCAATTAGCGAGCTTATAAACAGGAAAATTAGATTTTTCATTTTTTTATTTATTAAGATAATTTAGTTATGCGTTGTAAAATTAGATTTTTAAATGGAATCCCCACCTTTCAAAAACTGTTCCAAAGCGTTGAGGTCTGTCATTAATACTTGTCGGGCTTTGCTACCTTCAAAAGGGCCAATAATTCCTGCTTCTTCCATTTGGTCTATTAATCTGCCTGCACGGTTGTAGCCAATTTTCATTTTTCGTTGCAATAGAGAAGCGGAGCCTTGTTGGTGTTGCACAATTATTCTGGCGGCATCATCAAACAAATTATCTTTATCTTCATTATCAAATGTGCCAGAACCTCCAGAGGAAGATTCTCCAACATATTCAGGTAATGTAAATACTTCGGGATAGCCTCTTTGTTCGCCAATAAAATCGCAAATGGCTTCTACTTCGGGTGTATCAACAAAAGCACATTGTACACGAATTAAGTCGTTTCCTTGCGAAATAAGCATATCTCCTCTACCTATTAATTGGTCTGCTCCATTTGAATCTAAAATAGTTCTCGAATCAATTCCTGAGGTAACTCTAAAAGCAATTCTTCCAGGAAAATTTGCTTTTATTATACCCGTAATTATATTTGCAGAAGGGCGTTGTGTAGCAATAATGAGGTGAATTCCAATAGCACGAGCTAATTGAGCCAAACGAGCAATAGGAGTTTCTACTTCCTTGCCAGCAGTCATAATTAAATCGGCAAACTCATCAATAACCAACACAATGTAAGGCAAAAATTTATGTCCGTCATTGGGATTTAATTTTCGGGCAACGAATTTACTGTTGTATTCTACAATATTTCTAACCTGAGCATCTTTTAAAAGACCATAACGTGTATCCATTTCAATACACAATGAATTTAACGTATTTATTACTTTTTGATTATCAGTAATTATAGCTTCTTCAGTATCAGGAAGTTTTGCTAAATAATGGCGTTCAATTTTATTATATAGCGTTAATTCTACTTTTTTAGGGTCAACCAACACAAATTTTAGTTGTGAAGGGTGTTTTTTATACAAAAGAGAAGTGATTACGGCATTTAAACCAACCGATTTTCCTTGTCCTGTTGCTCCAGCCATTAATAAGTGGGGCATTTTTGCTAAATCAAAAACAAAATTTTCGTTGGTAATGGTTTTCCCCATAACAATAGGTAATTCCATTTTTGCATTTTGAAATTTGTCGGAAGCAATAGCTAACCGCATAGAAACAATTTCAGGATCTTGATTAGGAACTTCAATTCCGATTGTTCCTTTTCCTGGTATTGGAGCAATAATACGAATCCCTAATGCAGCTAAACTTAATGCGATATCATCTTCTAAATTTTTAATTTTTGATATTCGAATACCTGGAGCAGGAACAATTTCATATAGCGTTACTGTTGGACCTATGGTTGCTTTTATGCTATCTATTTTAATACTATAATTGGAAAGTGTATCAAGAATTTTATTTTTATTAGCTTCCAATTCTTCTTTTGATACTGTTTTTTGGGTATTTCCAAAATCCTTTAGTAAATCAATAGGAGGCATTTTGTAGGAAGATAAATCTAAGGTTGGGTCATATTCTCCAAAATCTTTTGCTTTTTGATTTAATTCATCTTCACTGAGTGTAACTTCTTCTTGTTTAAGTTCTTCAATAGAAAACTCAACTTCGTCCGATTTTTTTTCTCCATTTTCAGGAGGCACTTCTGTTGATAATTCAATAGAATGTTGAGGTTCTTCTGAAGGTTCTGTTTGTACTTCATCAACTTTATTTGCAACAATATCTTCCTCATCATGCTTAAATTCATTAAAAATTTCGGATTGATCTTCGGTTTCTATGTTGCTTTCCGTATCTTCTTTTTCATTTTCCACCGCTTTTAAAAGCACTGGTAATTTAAAAGAAAGGTTGAAATTGAGTATTAGAAATAATAACAGTGAAAACACTAAAACCAACCCGATACCAATGTTTCCTGCAAAACTACTTAACCAAAGTGCTGATTGAAATCCAAATGTTCCGCCCAAAATAGGAATACTTTTAAATGAATAGGCAAAAGCAACAGAAAGCCATACTAAAGCAAAAATGGAATATATAAAAGTCTTTTTTAGTGGTAATAAAGAGATTTTAAATAAAGCTCTAAATCCGGTAATAAAAAACAATAAAGAAAATAAAAAAGAAGCAATTCCAAAGCCATTAAAGATAAACTGATGAGCAAGGTACGCTCCTAATTTTCCCATCCAGTTTTCGGCTTGTATTTCTGGATTATTCCAATAATTATTAATGAGATTTTGATCGATTTTCCAAGTGAATAAAGAGGATGTGAAAGCTAAAAGTAAAAAAACAGAAAAAACAAGTAATGTTAAACCAACACCTTGAGCCAATTTTTCATTATAAAAAATAGAATGAAAAAAATTTAGGGGTTTGGCAAAAAAACTCCCTTTTTTGATAGTATCACTCTCCTTTTTAGCCGATTTGGCTGAAGTGCTTTGTTCAGATTCTTTTTTTTTAAATTGATTAACTGCCATTTTGTTCTTTATGGTATTAACTAACAAATTTATACATTAGTTAGGTGTTTACTTATAGAAAGAACGCTAATAAATAACAATTGATTGTTAACAATATTAGACATCTTTCCTAAATAAATTTAACGTAGCTAAATGATCTTTTTTCATTATATTTCGTTATTTTTTTCTGCAATAGCGATGTTATTCCATTAAAAAATGCCTCATCTAATCAAAAAATCTTTATTTCCATACCATCAAATTTATTTAGGAAAGATGTCTAATAAAAAAAGCGGAATTTCAATTTCCGCTTTCAACTAATTTTATGAATTATTTATTCTTCTCCCGACATCATTTTTTGGAAATCTTCTTTAGTTATCACTTCATAATCGGCAGGTATTGTAAATTCAGCATCAGAAATTTTTTCTTTCGTAACGGTGGATGCAGAAATTGTCATTTCTATACCTTGATTATTAATGCTATATTCCATCATAAATCCTTTTAAACCATCAACTGATAATTGTGAATTTGATGTCGTTGCAACAATTTCTTCTGTGTAATATACAACCATTATTTCATCTGTATCAGCAAATTTTAATTCAGCTTTTTTACAGGTATAACCAGCTATTTTTTTTGTTTCATCAACATAAGTAATAATTGGTTTTGAAGAGGCATCTTTTTCTTTATTTACAGATTCTTTAATCGCAATTTTTTGCCCCATCATATTCATTAAAATAGTGATGTTTCCTGACTTATCTGAAATAGTGATGTTTGTTCCCATAGCGGTTGCCTGTGTAGTTTTACTGTTTCCATCTTTTAATTTTGTGATGGATTCTTTGGGTAACATACTTTCATAACCTGCCATTTCTGGGGGCAATTCTCCGTAAGTTATTTTAAATGTAACGGTTCCTTCAAAGTTTTTTTGAGCAAAAGATTGAATTGAAAAAGCAGAGATAATTAAAAAAGTAAGGATGGTATTTTTCATTTTAGTTAGATTTAGTAAATTATAATTTTATTTGAAACTATCAAAAATTTCTGTCATTTCTCGTTCCATCTCGTCAAAAGAGATTAATTGATAATCGGTTGGAATTTCAAAAATTTTATCTTTAACCTTTTCAAATTTAATTTTTTTAGCCTTAAATTGCATACAAACATCATATTTTTCATATTGATATTCTAACATTACTCCATCAATTGGAGCAAATTGATTACACCAATTTGGATTTTTAATTTTTATTTCATTGGTATAATAAACTGTAAATGCATCATGACTCTCATTGTCCACAGTAACAATGGCTTTTTTACACATATATCCTACAATTTCTTTCACATCATCCACAAATTCAATGTTGTAGCTAGGAAGAATTTTTAAAGTAGCAGAAATTTCTTCACCTTTTAATTTTAAAGCATATTTTTTATTAATCAATTTAACCAATTGAAAAAATTCATTTTGTGTTTGGTCGCAAATAAAATTGGTTTTAAATGTTCCCATTCCTGCCGAAACGGAGGTAATGTACTTATCATCTTTAAAATACATTTTCATTTCGGTAGGCATAAAATCTAACATAAAGTTGGTTTTATCCATTTTTGGATAGGTAACTTTATACTCAATAACACCTTCAGTTTTATCGAAAACACCATCTTTGCAAGAAAAAAAAATGGTAGTTAAAACAAGTATTGCAACGAAAGGTTTTTTCAAGCTATTTAATTATGTTTTTTTATTGATGAAATAACAAATGAAGCTAAAACTATTTTAATATGTATAGTTCTAATCAACAAATATATCAATAATTTTGTTTTCTATTAGTTAAAGCAAGTTTTTTAAATAAAATTAGCTTCTACTATTTTAAAAAATACTTGCAATAATAAATAATAAGATTAAAAAATACAATGATGAAAGAATTAATAATTATAAAAAATCGTTCGGATATAGGTGCTGGAACTCGTGGTTCCGATATGGGCGTTGATGCCATAGAAATTGCTGCTATCAATGCGAATAGCGATTACTTCAATAAATATGAATCTATTGAAATTGAAAGTGAAAACGAAGCCGTTTATCTCAAACAAACAACCCCTTATGCCAAGCGAATTGGGAAAGTATTGGAGGTTTGTAAACGATTGAGCAATGCTGTAAAAAAATGTGTTGAAGCGAATAATTTTCCATTGGTACTTTCGGGTGATCATTCATCGGCATTAGGAACAATTAGCGGAATTAAGTGTGCTACACCTCAAAAACGATTAGGCGTTGTTTGGGTAGATGCGCATGGCGATTTACACTCTCCCTACACAACACCTTCGGGAAACATACACGGAATGCCTTTGGCTGCTGCCTTGGCTGATGATAATTTAGATAGAAAAGTAAACGAAGTAACTGAAGAAACCCACGAAAATTGGGAAGGAATGAAAACTATTGGTGGAATTGCTCCAAAAGTACAGCATAAAGATGTTGTACTTTTTGGTGTGAGAGATACCGAAGAACCTGAAGATTACAGCATCGAAAAAAATGGAATGAAAAACTACAAAGTAGAAGAAGTGCGTTATAGAGGATTGGAAGTTTGTGTAAATGAAGCACTAGAAAGACTAAGCGATTGCGACCATATTTATATTTCTTTTGATGTTGATGTGTTAGATTGTGATTTAATCTCTAAAGGAACTGGCACACCTGTTTCTAAAGGTTTTGATCAACACGAAGTAAAACAGATTATCAATCAAATTATTGAAAGCAAAAAAGTAGCGTGTATAGAAATTGTTGAAGTGAACCCTACATTAGATAACAAAGGAAACGTAATGGCAGAAACTGCTTTTGATGTGCTGCAAGATGTTACTAAAAATTTGAAAATTTGAAGCCTTCGCACACCCTTAATCCCTAAAGGGAACCTACCTACATGGTAGCGGTAGTAACGCAGGCCCTCTCCATCTCAGGCGGATTTGGGGTAGCGATGGCAAAAAAAAGAAGTTGAAAGTTAATAATGTGAAAATGTGTGAATGTATAACTATGTCAAATCAAAAAATCTGCGGAAATCTGCGGAAATCTGCGGGAGAAAAATGTGTGAATAAAAAATTGTGCCTTTGCGTCCCGATATTTATCGGGATTGCGAGAAAAAAAATCAGCGTTCTATTGTAAACTAAAAATGGAAGAATTAATCATACAAGCAGTAATAAAAGGAATAGCGTCAATTTATGGTGCTGAAGTGGATGTAAATAGTATCCAACCTC
The DNA here is from genome assembly GCA_019429185.1 of Vicingaceae bacterium. Lineage (GTDB taxonomy): Bacteria > Bacteroidota > Bacteroidia > Flavobacteriales_E > Vicingaceae > BRH-c54. The sequence continues at coordinate 6,014 of JAHYJH010000014.1, read as the reverse complement.
AAAAAACCAGAAAAGAATTTGAAGGTGATTTAACCGTAGTGGTTTTTCCTTTTACTAAAATCTCGAAAAAATCGCCTGAGCAAACTGCCGAAGATTTAGGTAACTACTTAGTTGAACACGTTTCTCAAATCACAGATTTTAATGTAGTAAAAGGCTTTTTAAACCTAAGCATTGCTGCTGAATATTGGATTAAGGAACTCGAAAATATTAATCAACACCAACAATATGGCAAAGCTGCACCGTCAGGCAAAACCTATATGGTTGAATATTCATCGCCCAATACCAACAAACCACTACATTTAGGACATTTACGCAACATCTTTTTAGGTTATGCTGTTGCCGAAATTTTAAAAGCCAACGGACATTCGGTTATTAAAACTCAAATTATTAACGACAGAGGCATACACATTTGCAAAAGTATGTTGGCGTGGCAAAAATTTGGGAAAGGAGAAACGCCCGAAAGTGCTAATTTAAAAGGCGACCACTTGGTAGGGAAGTATTATGTGGAGTTTGATAAGGCATATAAAAAAGAAATTAACCGACTTATTGAAGAAGGTTTAACGAAAGAAGTAGCCGAAAAAGAAGCTCCAATTTTTAAAGAAGCCCAAGAAATGCTCCGAAAATGGGAACAAGGCGATGAAGAAGTAGTAGCTTTATGGAAAAAAATGAATGGCTGGGTATATGAAGGTTTTGATGTTACTTATAAAACCATGGGTGTTGATTTTGATGAATTGTATTATGAATCAGACACCTATTTATTGGGAAAAAGTGCCGTAGAAGAAGGGTTGAAAAAACAAGTTTTTGAGCAAAAAGAAGATGGTTCTGTTTGGTGCAATTTAAGTGCTGAAAAGTTAGATGATAAACTCTTGCTCAGAGCAGATGGAACTTCTGTTTATATGACACAAGATATAGGAACAGCCATTGAACGCTATAAAAATCACCCTAACTTAAACGGGATAATTTATACGGTTGGAAATGAGCAAAACCATCATTTCAACGTGTTATTTACCATCTTAAAAAAATTAGGTTATAAATGGGCAGAGGAATGTCATCATTTATCGTATGGTATGATAGCATTACCTGATGGGAAAATGAAATCGAGAGAGGGAACAGTTGTGGATGCGGATGAATTGATGGCTGAAATTGTTAATGACGCAAAAAAAATGACCCAAGAAAGAGGTCATTTAGATGGATTATCGCAACACGAAAAAGAGCAACTTTATGCTCAAATTGGCTTGGGCGGATTAAAATATTTTTTACTTAAAGTAGATGCTAAAAAAGGCATGGTTTTTAATCCCGAAGAATCGATTGATTTGAATGGAAATACCGCTCCTTTTATTCAGTATGCGTATGCCCGAATTCAATCGTTATTAAAAAAAGCAAACGAATTGAATTACAGTAGTATTTACACTAATGTTGAACTAAACGAAGAAGAAATTACCTTAATAAAATTAATGAAAGATTATCCTATTGTTTTGCATGAAGCTGGAGCAAACATTAGTCCTGCCACATTGTGCAATTATATTTATGAATTGGTAAAAACATTCAATCATTTTTATCAAAACATACCTGTTTTACGTGAAGAAGATAAAAACAAGCTGGCTTTTAGATTAGTACTTTCTGAAAATGTTGCAAAAATAATTGCATTAAGTATGAAATTATTAGGAATAGAAGTTCCAACAAAAATGTAGGGAATTATAGCACTTCTTTTTTAGCATGATAAAAGTTAAATTTTCCGTTTGTCAACACATATTCTCTTTCATTAATAAGGATAATTCCACCTTCTTTTAACTTATCTAACTCAAAAACATCTTCATTTGTGAGATGAATAGAGCCTTTAGTTGATCGAGCCAAATCTAAATATTGTAAATTAACAAATTTGTCCGTTCCACAAAGAAACACGTGTACAGGAACAGTTATTTTATCCATAAATTCATAATCTCTCATTCTTTCATAATTATCTGCAATAAGCACAATGTTTTTAGCTTCAGGATAATGTTTTAATCCTAACAACATCGCTTCCACATCATTTTCTTTAGTTTCTCCTCCTCCAGCTCCTCCACTAATACATTTATTGATTGTTTGAGAAACCATTTCATAACTTCGTTCGGTTGTAACATAAATACCACCTGTTTCAAGCGGAAGTTTTTTATCAGATGGTTTCCTATCTCCATCATTAAAAAACACAAATAAATGAGCGTTTTCGTTGTTTAATTGCCCTTTCAACCAAGTTAGCACTTGCGAATAATAAGGCGACATACTTCCTGTAGCATCGGTTACTACAATAAAATTTGTCCAATTTTTGTTTCTTGAAAACGAATTTAGCACAGTGGAATCTTCTTTGAGTGAAGCTAAATAAGGATTTGGTGGCGGTGGCGGATAAAAATCTATCTTTTTTTCTTCTCCCCAAATGGTATCGTAAACATAACCGTTATCCCAACGTGTTTTTATGTGAAATGGTTTTGGCGTTGTATCTTTTGCTAATGAATCAATTTTTGAAAAATTATGGATAAGTTGTTTAACGTAATCGCTTTCTTGTTGTATATAATCATCGGTAGAAAGTGGTCTGAAAGTAATAACAAATCCATGAAACATTTTATTACACTCCGCTCTGGAATTTCCATCGGTTTGACTAACAAGTTCGTACTCCCACATCGGAAAATCAAACACTTCGGGAATTAATTTTTTAAGTTCCAACAAGCGTTTTTTGTTCAATTCAATTTGGTTAAATTTTTCTGACGTTCTGTATTGCGTATAAATCAGTTGAATTTTAATTACAACTCTTTCTTGAAGTTGTTGCTTTTGCTCTTTGTTTAAAATAATTTCTTTGGCAAAAGGCATTTCAATAAGAAGTTGATCTTTATGAGTAGTGCTTCTGTTAAATGTATTGATATTGGTAACACTGCTTTTAGCGTAGTGATTTACATCAAATCCAACAACAGTTTGGTAGGTAATTAACAAGGTGAAAAGATAAAAAAATCGCATATCTTCACTTAAAAAAGTTTTCCAAGTTTTTCATTAAGTGGTATAGCCAAATCTATAAACTCAAAATTTAAATTTTGAGACTTTTCTAAAGGATCAATCATTTTAATTAATGATTTTCTGTCTTTTGTAATGTAAGCATCAATATTTCTATTATGGATTTGAGCAAATAATTTAATATCATTAACAATTACTTTTCGCTGTTCAGAATCTCTTAAATCTTTATTGTCTTTAAGCTCGGCAAAAAAGTTACCTGCAATTTTTGCGTCTTGATAATCAAACTCTAATAAACGAAAAACATTTAAAGAAAGTAAATTGTCAGGGTTGTCGCCAACAGCATATTCGCTAACTACAATAGTTGATAAATACATTTCAATTCCATTTTCTAGAAAATACTCGTAATAATTGACCGCATTCGTATGAAAATCTGCATCTGATTTTAACAACCTGATACAAAAAGAACTATCTAATAACACACTTTCAATTCCTTTCATATTCCTTCTGCTTTAATATCATCTAACCAAGTGTCAACATTTGTAATTTTACTTAGGTTTGCTGATGCCTTCTCTATTACTTTTTCTAAAAGTGATTTATTAAATATAGGTTTATATTGAATAAATTCAACTAATTTTAAATCAGTTAATGTACTATCTTCCAAACTTTTTTTTCCACGAACTTTAATTCCGTAAGGCTTATATGTTTTTTTCTCACCTTCCATTATCTGCTCTTTACTAGCAGCAATAGTGAGGTTTCCATATTTTTTTGTGCTAATATGTAAGTTGGGGTTTTTACCTCCTTCTTGATAAATTTCACCATACAAATAAAATTCACTCTCGTAAAAAGTTGGTGCAATCATTTCAAAATGGGTGGTGTAATCTATAATTAATGATGGTTCTTTTGAAATAGAATTATTAAATTCAATTACATAACCTTCTTTTATTGCTTTTTTTTGAAACTTATCAATTATCGACTGTCTTTTATAATCTAGAAAATCTAGGTTATTTCTGTTTTTAATTTCGCTTGTTACACCATTAAAAAGTATAACAGCTGTTATAGGTAAAAAGAACTTATGCTTTGCAGAACCTTCTTCAATGTCATAAGAAATATGTGGTCGGCTTTGTTTTTCCTTTCGATTAGGGTATAAGAATGACTCAACATCTGATATAAAATCTTTTACTTCATTTATATCAATATCTTTAGGTGTTAAGGTATTATCCTTATTAGTAACCCTTAATTCTATATATCCTTGTTCTTCCATTTTGCTAATAATGCAAATTTACAGATTATTACGTCTTTATGATTTATAAGGTTTTAAAAAATGATTTTATAAATAAAAAGCTATAGATATGATTACTTTTGTCAAAAGTACATAAACCTACAAAATTAAAAATTATTGCAACCCGTTAGAGCCAAAAAACATTTAGGACAACATTTTCTCAAAGATTTGTCTATTGCTGAAGATATTGTAAACAGTCTTGTTCAGACAGATAAATATGATACTGTGTTGGAAATTGGTCCGGGAATGGGTGTATTAACCCAATTTTTAATTCAACAAAAAAACTACACTACTTTCCCTATAGATGTGGATAGAGAATCTATTGCTTTCTTAGTAGAAAAATTTCCTGTATTAAAAGGCAACATTATTTATGGAGATTTTTTAAAAATCAATTTAAATGAAATAGTAAACAATAAACCTTTTGCGGTAATTGGCAATTTTCCTTACAACATTTCCACACAAATTTTATTTAAAGTGTACGAATATCGCCACCAAGTACCTGAGTTAGTTGGTATGTTTCAGAAAGAGGTGGCCGAAAGAGTTGCCTCCAAGCCCGGTAATAAAACGTATGGCATTACCAGTGTTTTACTTCAAGCCTATTACGATATTGAATATTTATTTACGGTAGATGAGCATGTTTTTGATCCGCCACCAAAAGTAAAATCTGCTGTTATCCGATTAACAAGAAATAACACCGAAAAACTGGATTGTGATGAAGTTTTCTTTAAAGTAGTAGTAAAAACGGCTTTTAACCAACGCAGAAAAACCATGCGAAATTCAGTAAAAGTTTTTTTGAATGAAGAAACCAAAAAACACCCCATTTTAGACAAACGTCCCGAACAGCTTTCGGTGGAAGAGTTTGTAATGTTGACCAATTTGTTGAAGGGGTAAAAAGTTCATCTCTAATTCTTTAAGAAATAAATTATTAGCATTAAATTCGCTGACTATACTTCAAATTAGAATATGAAGCTAAGCTTATTTATTAGTTTATTTTTAGGGTTACCCCTGTTAATAAATGCACAAACACCTAAAATTGATTCGTTATACAACGAACTTAATCTTACTAAAGATGACGCATCAAAAGCCGCATTGTATGTGGCTTTAAGTGATGAGTTTTGGTATTTTGCCAAAGATTCTCTCAATTATTTTATTAAACTAAACAACAAAGCACTAGAATTAGTAAATAAGAATTTAATAGAAGGTTCTAAAAATGATGAAGCTACTTTTATAAAAATTAAATCTGATGCTTTTAATAATTTGGCTTATGCAAAACAATACCAAGGCTTGCATGATGAAGCTATTAGGCTAATGAATACTTGTTTACAACTAAGAGAAAGGATTAATAATGACAGTTTAATTATTTCTTCGTTAATTAAGGTAAGTTCAATGTATAAAGTAAAAGGAGATTTAGAACAATCAATAGATTTTATTTTTAAGGCATTAGAAAAATCAGAATCCTTAAAAATGCATTATTATACTTTCGATATTTATAATAATATAGCCATTTTATATTCTAATTTGGGGGAAAATGAAAAGGCACGTCAATTTTGGGAAAAAGCCCTAAAAATTGCTAATGAAATAAATGATACTAATAAAATAGCGAATGCACTTCATCAGTTAGGTTATTATTATAGGTGGGTTCTAAAAATTCATTTTTTTCATTTTGATTTAAAGAAAATCGTAGAACCCATTTACCAATTTTCCTAAATCACTACAAATGTACATTATTTTTTCATAAAACTTACTGTTTTAATCG